>NZ_JAGUQP010000001.1:0-179274 GCF_018704065.1 Desulfovulcanus ferrireducens
CAATCTAGATCACTTAAATTTGCTTGATAACTCTATCTTATCTGCTCTTTTGGTTAAATTTAAACCGGACACTAGTGAAGTGACGGATAAATATTGGAGTGTTGGAGCTGAATTAAGATGGGATCAAAGAGGTTATTTTGCTTTTCCCGATCGTAAAGTTATGCTTAAGTTGGACAGAAGCCAGTAAAAGGATGGGTCAGGGGAAAAAGATTATTCTGGTAGGGATAGATTTTGATAAAGAAAATAGGTAAGTGAAGGAAATGTTAAGTTTTTGCAAATATCCAAACTATATAACTCTTCTCTAATATCAAAGGTCTGGCTTTGTTCGGGCCTTTCTTTTTTTAAAACAAAAAACATGCCACTTTCTTGACTAGCTGTTTTTTGTACTTATTTTTTTAGAGCTTTTAAACAAAATCTCAAAGGAGAGCCGCTGAAAATGGAATATAAGGACTATTACAAGATTTTAGGTGTAGATAAAAATGCTTCCAAAGAAGAGATCTCAAAGGCCTTTAAAAAGCTGGCCAAAAAATATCATCCGGATTTAAACCCCGATAATCCTGAAGCGGAAAGCAAATTCAAAGAAATCAATGAAGCCTACGAGGTATTGAAGGATCCTGAAAAAAGAAAACTCTATGATTCTTTAGGTCCAAACTGGCAACATGGTCAGAATTTTCAGCCGCCACCAGGCTATGAAAATATTCGTTTTGAGTTTGGCGGACAAGGAGCTGATTTTGATCTGGGAGGATTTAGCGAATTCTTCAAGGCCTTTTTTGGTGGCGCGGGAGCGGATTTTGGAAGTGGTTCCGGGTTCAGGCAAACCTCATTTACAGGTGGTGGATTCGCGGCAAGAGGTCAGGATGCAGAGGCGACCATTGAACTGACACTGGAAGAGGCCTATCGCGGCGGTCAAAAGAGTATTTCCTTGCAGGAGCAGGTTGTGGGACCGGATGGTGTACCAAGACTGCAGAGAAAGACCTTGCAGGTAAATATTCCTGCTGGAATAAAAGACGGGAGTAAAATAAGACTGGCTGGTCAGGGTAGTCCAGGACTAGGTGGAGGACCGGCCGGAGATTTATATCTGAAAGTTAAAATTTTGCCCCATACTCAGTTCAAGTTAGATGGAAATAATGTTATCTATGATCTGCCCCTTGCCCCGTGGGAGGCTGTTCTGGGAGCCAGAGTCAGGGTCCCGACTCTGGAGGGGCAAGTAGAGCTGCGTATTCCCCCGGGAATAAGTAGCGGACAGAAACTACGCATCAAGGGGAAAGGATTGGGTCGTGGAGCACGAAAAGGTGATCAATTGGTGCGGATAGTGATTAAATCACCAAAAAGTTTGTCGCCCCGAGAAAAAGAGTTGTGGGAGAAGTTGGCCAGGGAGTCGAACTTTAATCCCCGCCAATAATTTTGAGCAAATCAGGATTCATGTGTAATAAATCGTTTTTACACAGAATCTTGGTTTTTTGGTTAGCCAACTAGAAGGGGAGGTTTTCAAAAAAAATGACAAAAATTAAGGTAAAAGAAGAGTCTTCACCGGTTTGCTCGAACCTGATCCATTGGAGTCAATTTGTGCACAAAACCGGAATCAGTCCATATAGACTTGCTGAACTGGTAGATATGGGGTGGGTGCATTATGTTTGCACACAAAACGATAATTATCTGTTTCCCCACAGTGAAATTTTTCGGGTACAAAAACTGGTGCGTATTTGTAAAGATTTTGAATTGTCAACCTTAGCCGGAATGATCATAGTAGATTTGGTGGACAGGGTTGAGCAGTTAGAGAAAAAAATCAAACAGTTACAAGCTCTTACTTAATAACTTGCCGCTCGATTCCAGGTAGAGCTTGGGAACGAGCGATTTACGAATCACGAAACAAAGGAGGAATGTTTTATGGATATAAGTAAATTTACCCAAAAGTCGCAGGAAGCAATCTCTGATGCTCAAAATATAGCTTTAAGACACGGGCATCAGCAGATTGATGCAGAACATTTATTTAAGGCCCTGGTTGACCAGGAAAACGGTCTGGTTCCCAGGATTCTGGAACGGGCCGGTTACGATATATCAGCTATCAGCCAGGATATTGAGCGCCAGCTTGAGAAATTGCCCAAGGTAAGTGGGCCCGGTGCGCAGCCCGGCCAGATTTATGTCACCGGAAGGGTGAATAACATCCTGTTGAAGGCCCAGGACTTGGCCAAAAACATGCAGGATGAATATGTCAGTGTAGAACATATTTTTTTAACTCTTCTGGACGAGTCTCCGTCCACTGGCGTGGGCAAAGTTTGTCAGGCCTTTAAGCTGGATAAGGATAAGATATTGTCTGTCCTAACAGAAATACGGGGTAATCAGAGAGTGACCTCGGCTAATCCTGAAGATACCTATGATGCCCTGAAGAAGTATGGTCGCGACCTGGTGGAAGAAGCCAGGCAGGGTAAACTGGACCCGGTAATCGGTCGGGACAGTGAGATTAGGCGGTGTATTCGTATTTTGTCCAGACGGACAAAAAATAACCCGGTTTTAATAGGTGAGGCCGGTGTAGGTAAGACCGCCATTGTTGAAGGACTGGCCCAGAGAATTCTGAAACAGGATGTCCCTGAAGGGTTAAAAGACAAAACCATCTTTGCCCTGGATATGGGGGCTTTGATTGCCGGAGCTAAGTATCGGGGTGAATTTGAAGAGCGCCTTAAAGCCGTTTTAAAAGAGGTTCAGAAATCGGAAGGCAGAATCATTCTTTTTATCGACGAGATTCACACCATTGTTGGCGCAGGCAAAACCGAAGGGGCTATGGATGCGGGCAATCTGCTCAAGCCCATGCTGGCCAGGGGAGAGTTGCACTGTATTGGCGCTACAACCATTGATGAATACCGCAAATATATTGAAAAGGATCCGGCCCTGGAAAGACGTTTTCAGCCGGTTCTGGTGGAAGAACCCAGTGTTGAGGACACTATTTCCATTTTACGCGGCCTTAGAGAGCGCTTTGAAGTGCACCATGGTGTGCGCATAAGCGACAGTGCCCTGGTTACGGCAGCAATGCTTTCTCATCGTTATATTACGGACAGGCAACTGCCAGATAAGGCTATTGACCTTATTGATGAAGCAGCAGCCAAGATTCGCACGGAAATCGATTCCATGCCTACAGAGCTGGATGAGATCAACCGCAAGGTCATGCAGTTAGAAATTGAACAGGAGGCTCTCAAGAGAGAAAAAGATCCGGCATCTAAGGAACGCCTTGAAAAGCTGGCCAAAGAACTGGCTGACCTGAAAGAACAACAGGCAGCGCTCATGGCCCAGTGGGAGAAGGAAAAACATGCTATCAATTCCTTGCGCAGCCTAAAAGAGGAGATAGAAAAGACAAGGCTGGAAATTGAGGCTGCTGAAAGGGCCTATGATCTCAACAAGGCTGCAGAACTACGTTATGGGAAACTGGCGCAGCTTGAGCAGGAACTGACCGAGAAAGAGGCCAAGCTTGTTGAGGCCAGTTCAGGCAAAACCCTGGTCAAGGAAGAGGTCGGCCCGGATGATGTTGCAGAAATAGTCTCCAAGTGGACTGGCATCCCTGTTGCCAAGCTCATGGAAGGAGAACGTGAAAAGCTGTTAAAACTATCCGAGGTGTTGCATGAGAGGGTTATTGGTCAGGACGAGGCTGTGGACGCTGTTGCCAATGCAGTCATAAGAGCCAGAGCCGGTCTCAAGGATCCTAACCGGCCCATTGGCTCCTTTTTGTTCCTTGGTCCAACCGGTGTGGGAAAAACAGAATTATGCAAGACCCTGGCCCGGACCCTTTTTGACACAGAAGAGAACATGATCCGCATTGATATGTCTGAATACATGGAAAAGCATACCGTAGCCAGGCTTATTGGTGCTCCTCCGGGATATGTGGGCTATGATGAGGGTGGACAGCTTACCGAGGCTGTGCGACGCAAACCGTATTCGGTTATCCTCTTTGATGAGGTCGAAAAGGCTCATCCGGATGTGTTCAACATCCTGTTGCAGATTATGGATGATGGTCGCCTTACAGACAGTCATGGCCGCACTGTTGATTTTAAAAATACCATTATCATTATGACTTCAAACCTCGGTTCACAATATCTGCTTGAAGGGATCACAGAAGCAGGCGAGTTAAAGCCTGGTGTGCGTGAACAGGTAATGAGTGTTGTGCGCGGTCATTTCAGGCCGGAGTTCCTGAACCGGATTGACGAGATAGTCCTGTTTAAACCTCTGCTTCTTGAGGAGATCAAAAAGATTATCGACCTGTTGCTTAATGATTTAAGAAAACGTCTTGAAGAGCGCAAAATCAAACTTGAGTTAACACCACAGGCCAGGGAATTCATTGCAAGAGAAGCCTATGATCCCGTCTATGGAGCAAGACCTTTGCGCAGGTACCTGCAGCATAACATAGAGACCAGACTGGCCAAGGAACTCATTGCCGGACGTTTGAATGACGGCCAGAAAGTGGTTGTGGATGTAGTTGATGGCAGCCTGGGATTTAACATAGATTAAGGTATAGACAAAATAGGCATAAAAAGGGCAGGATTAATCCTGCCCTTTTTATATGTAAGGGTAAAAGCTGGATTCGACAAATGTGGCTGGCGGGATAGTGATTTTTCAAAAGATTAACCGCAAAAAAGGAATTTGAAGGAAACAGCTATGCAAAAAGTGTTATGCCTGGATATAGGCAGTGGTACTCAGGACGTCTTGTATTATATTCCTGATCGGGAGATTGAGAACTGCCCGAAATTTATTCTTCCCTCGCCTGCTGTTATTGTTGGTCAGAGGATTGCACAACTGACAAAACAGGGAAAAAATATCTATCTTTATGGTCAAAACATGGGTGGAGGATTCAAGTTTGCTTTGAAAGGCCATTTAAAAAAGGGCCTGGAAGTAGCAGCACATCCACAGGCGGCCCTGGCCATTTCTGATGATATGCGAAAGGTGAAAGGTATGGGTATTAATATAACTGAAAACTGTCCGCCCGGGTTTTGCCCTGTGTATTTGACTGATTTTGATCCGGGGTTCTGGCAGTCTTTTTTAGCCTTGAGCGGGCTTGATTATCCTGATTTTGTCCTGGCCTGTGTCCAGGATCATGGTTTTCACCCAGGAACAAGCAACCGCCGCGGACGGTTTGAACTTTGGGAAGACTTTTTGCGTAACTCGCAAGGACGCTTAGAAGAGCTTATATTTTCTGAACCACCACAGCAGCTTACTCGCTTAAAAAGTTTAAAAAATATGATTGGAGCTGGCATGGTCGCAGATACGGGGTCTGCTGCCATACTG
This sequence comes from Desulfovulcanus ferrireducens, assembly GCF_018704065.1. Lineage (NCBI taxonomy): Bacteria > Pseudomonadati > Thermodesulfobacteriota > Desulfovibrionia > Desulfovibrionales > Desulfonauticaceae > Desulfovulcanus > Desulfovulcanus ferrireducens. Next base: position 5,269 of record NZ_JAGUQP010000001.1, read on the forward strand.
GGGGCCTTGTTCGTCCCGGAAGTAGAGGAAATGACTTCCTCTCAGGGTATTTGTGTGGTTAATGTCGGTAACAGTCATACCATTGCTTTTTTAGTCTATAAGCAAAAGGTATGGGGGATCTATGAACATCATACCGGGTTATTAGATGGGCAAAAGCTTATGCAGCAACTAGAACGGTTCCGACAGGGCAGCCTGACCAATGACCAGGTTTTTGCAGACAATGGGCATGGCTGTCTGGTTCTTGACTTGCCGACTGAAGCCAAAGGGTTCGAGCCTATTTTTGTCCTCGGGCCTAAACGGAAAATGCTTAAGGGTTTTGATGTCCATTTTTTGAGCCCCGGCGGAGATATGATGTTGGCAGGCTGTTTCGGGCTGCTTAAGGGAATGAACTACAGAGCCTGTGGCCAAACCCAATTTTAAGCGCTGATTGAAAGCCTTGGTTTCTGAAATGCATTACAAATGGCTTGGGTAACCCATCTTAGAGAAGCTTGCGGAAAAACAGAGCATCGTGATGGATGGGCTACACATTTTGCGATGTTGACCATAACTATCGATAATAAAAAGAATGTTTGTTTACCCAAAATATCCCATTATGCTCTGTCCGCAAGCAAGTTTTAGATGTGTCCAAGTCTTTGTACCAGCATGAAAGAAATCAAGACTGGAATAAACCATGGAAACTATGTCGATAAAAAGGTTTGCCCACAGGCTCTATAAATAAGATGAAATGGTGAAGCTGAGAAATGGGAAAGCGTGAAAGCGGTGATTAGGAGAAATGGGAGAAGAAACCAAGCTAGTGTTTTTGTATGATAGAAGGGAAGTAAAAATATGTCTCAAAAAATAGGTTTGGCTTTGGGTAGTGGGTCAGCCAGGGGTTGGGCCCATATTGGAGTTATAGAGGCCTTGCATGAAGATGGTATAGATATTGATGTTGTGGCTGGCACGAGTATTGGTGCCCTGGTTGGAGCAGTGTTTGCCGCTGGCAAGATCATGGAATTCAAAGAAGTTATCCTGGATTTGGACTGGAAAAAAATACTGTCCATGCTCGATGTGGTCTTCCCCAAGACAGGACTTTTAGATGGGAAGAAGGTAGCTGAATTTGTTCAGAACTATGTTCAAGACAGGGAAATAGACGATTTTTTATTGCCTTTTTGTGCGGTATGCACTGATTTAAAGACCGGAGAGGAGGTGCGCATTTTTCAGGGTGGAGTGATTGAGGCTGTAAGGGCAAGCATTGCTGTGCCGGGAATTTTTACCCCCGTAATGATGGGAAAGAGATGCTTGGTCGATGGGGGGTTGGTTAATCCTGTGCCCGTAAGTGTGGTCAGGAAAATGGGAGCGGACCTGGTTATTGCCGTGGACTTAAACCATGATATTGTTGGTAGAAATTTAAATATAGGTTCCAAAGAGAGAGATAAATCCTGCCACAAGAAAGAGAAGCCCAGGAATAAGGTTTCAGTAAAGGACAGGGTCTTTCAGGAGCTAAAGGAAAAGATAAAAAATATAGATGTACCTTTGTTTGACTCCATGAGACAATGGATGGTCAGAGAACATATGCCTAATATTTTTGATATTATACTGACATCCATAAACATTATGGAAAACCAGATTACCCAGGCTAACTTGCGACTTGAACCGCCAGACATCTTAATTCGGCCCAGCCTAGGCCATATCAAGTTCATGGACTTTCATCGCGCAGAAGAGGCTATTTATGAAGGGTATCAGGCAGCAAAAAAAGAACTTTCTAACTGGAAAAGGTTGAAAGAAGTGTAACAGTGTTTGCTGATTTTTTTATGGTTGGTAATAGCTCTTTAATGATGATAATTTTTGTCTAAGATTTTAGAATGTAGTATAAAAAATAGTTAAAATTTTATTTCTCCTTTCAACTCGGTGTTGTCCGGAATTGCCACCTGTTTTTGCTTTTCATTAACCAGACTCGTCTCACCTTTGACCACTATGTTTGCCCCAAATTTTATATCGCCCTGAACTTCAAAGAGAAGGCATTCGGACAATTTGGGTGAACCATAGGGAAAGCGTTCTTCATAATCATCAATTTTTTTATAAAAATTTTCATCGAGATTAACCTGAGGTTGGTGGTTTTTTAGACTCGGGTTGGGAATAATCGTACTTTCATCACTGGTAATGAAACAATCAGACTGGACCAGTAATAGATCGTTGGTGGTCTTGACCGGTGCAAAACGCTCTCTGGGCACGATTAGGGCTTCAGCTCTATCAAACGCTGAAATAGCAGAGCCCATTGCGGTTTCCAACTGGTAAACTTTTGGGGAAGAAGGAACGCGTGGGTCAAGGTGTTTGGGATTGATAATAAGATCCAGGGGCATCATTTTGTGGCGTAGAAAGACTTTTTCCAATGCCTCAAGGTTTAGCCAGATGGAGTTTGTGTTGAAAAAATTATACTTATTATAATCCATGAACTCATTCAGTTCGTTATCAGGGCACTGGGCGATTTCCCGCAAAGCCAGACGATTGTTTTTGAGCAGACGACATAAATGGCCGCCTTTGCGGTCCGACTTGGTTCTGGGGGTTACTTCCATTAAGAAAGTCAGATTTTTCTTGACCAGGTAGCCCAAGATGCGTTTATCAATTGTTGCCCCTAAATTGTCTGAGTTGGAGATAAAACCGTATTTATAACCTTTATCAAGCAATGTTTTTAGAATTCCGGAAGTAATCAGGGCGGTATAAAAGTCTCCATGCCCTGGCGGGTTCCATTCCAACTCAGGATTTTGGGGCCATTTGGCAGGACTTAAGTCATTGACCATAACTTTGGGAAATTTGTGTTGCACAAAAGCCAGGGGTATATGATCTGGATTTTCAAAATCCTGTACATGGAGCATGGTGTCCAAGTGGGTTTTGAAACTGTTCATCAGGACCAGGGGTAAGGGACAATTATATTTTTGGCGCAGCTTAGTGGTTTGCTCCAAAATCAGGTCTAAAAAGGTCTTATCTTCTTTAATTTTTATTAAAGACTTGGCTTTTTCAAGGCCCATACTTGTGCCCAGACCGCCATTTAATTTGAAATAAACCAGTTTGGGGATAGCTTTTTGCCCGACCGGAGCAAAGCTAGCCAAATCTTCCAGGCGACGTAGCTCAGATTGATCGACAGGCAAAATTTCCTTTTTAGACAGTTTACCCTGATTATTATAGACAAGCTGGGAGAAATAACATTTGAATAGGTTTATAATAATAGGAGGCAGTACTTGTTCTTCCATTTTCAGGGCAAAGGGACGAAACAAGTCGATCAGGTCAGAGTCACTTATTGAAACGCAACTTAAGGATTTAGCTCTCATCTCTTTTTCCCTCCAGCCTTTGAGCTTGAAGATAGAATTAGATACTTTGCCCGGTTGAGGCCAAAACAGCACACCAATAATTTGATTTAGGATTTAGTTTGCGCCGTTTTTTGGTCACTAGATTTAAAGGTACATAAACGAATTTGTCCTGTAACATACTGACCAGCATATTTGTTTTACCGGCTATTCCTGCGTGCACTGCATGCTGTCCCAGAAATCCGCAATAGACTCGGTCGTTGGCATTGGCCGGTATGGAGCGGATAATATAGCTGGGGTCAATGAATTTCATGGTATATGGAAAATTTTTGGCCTGAAAATATTTTTTTATTTCCTCGCGCAGAACCCCACAAATATCACCCAGGATTTTATTTCCTGAAGCGTCTGTTCCCTGGTGGTCAAAAAGTTCTTGTCCGGCACCTTCGGCGACAACAATGACAGCATGTCCGCGCTTTCGCAGTCTATTTTCCAAATGAACAAGAAGTCCGTTTTCGCCGTGCAGTTTAAAGGGAACTTCTGGAATGAGTAGAAAATTGACTTCCTTAAGGGCTAGAGTGGCCTGAGCAGCAATAAAACCTGACTCGCGGCCCATAAGCTTGACCATGCCAATGCCGTTGGGAGCCCCGATGGCTTCTGTATGCGCACAACGGATGGCTTCCGTAGCCTTTTCAACAGCCGTATCAAAGCCAAAAGTCTTGGAGATCAGATAGATGTCGTTATCAATAGTTTTTGGTATGCCAATCACACTGATTTTAAGTCCGCGTTTAGTTATCTCTTGACCAATGGCCTGGGCCGCTTTCATTGTACCGTCGCCGCCAATCATAAATAAGATGTTCACATTTAGTCTTTCCAGCGCGTCAACGAGCTCATCGGGTGGTTGTGGGCCGCGTGACGAGCCCAGGATAGTCCCTCCGAATTCGTAAATATTACTCACTTTTGCCGGGGTTAATTCCCATATCTCGTGGCCATACTTGGGGATAAGCCCTTGTAAACCATAGCGGATACCAATGACTGAGGAGATATGGTAGTTATGATAGGCTTCCATAACAATAGATCGGATGACATCGTTAATACCAGGACAGAGGCCTCCACAGGTCACGATGGCGCACTTGGTTTTGGGAGGATCAAAATAGATATTTTTTCGCGGTCCTGCTTCTTCAAAGTCCAGATAAAAGGGATGTTGTGCTTCATCTTCTAACAATATTTCCGGCGAGATATGTAAGTGTAATCGCTCTTGTTCATTAATAAAACGGCAAAGGTTTAAAGGCGACTTGATTTTGGCTGGCCCAAGGGTTTGGATTTTAGTATCAATGTCCAACGCGGGCATGAGTCCTCCATTTGGTGGGGAATTTTGGATTATAAAAGAATGTTAGGTTATTTTGCTTGTTGGCTTAGTGTTGATAAAAGTTAATTTGCTTTTGCAGTCAATTTTTATACACTTAGCTTATTATACAATTTAATGCAAGAATTTGATGGAACTTTTGGGGCTAGTTGATTAGCAGTTGACTTGATGCAACTTATGGTTATTAGTTAAACGCAAATTTATAAAGTAAAAGGAGAAGAGAATGGGCAAGTATTCCATTAACCCCTGGTTAGAGATTCAGAATATGCGCGAGGAAATTAGCAAAATGATGGACGAGGCTCTGAACTGGGGACAGGGGAAGTTGAAGCAGAATGAGAGAGTGGCCTTGTGGCAACCATTGGCTGACGTTTATGAAACCCAAGAGCAATTTGTCATAGAGATAGAACTGCCTGGGATCGATAGGGACAAGGTTAACCTGGAAATTAAGGGCCATCAGCTTTTGGTATATGGAGAGCGAAGACTGGAAAAGGATGCAACAGGAAGCGTGTATCAGATGTTGGAACGCTCTTACGGACCTTTTGCCAGGAATTTTTTTCTGCCCGAAAACGTGGATACTTCTGGTATCAGAGCCATGTTTAAAAATGGGGTATTGACGATTACTATCCCGAAAAAGAGGGTCCAGTCATCAGGAGTGCGTATAGAAATTAGTTAATGGGAGTTTTTGACTTATTGCCTGCGTATTTATATGTCCTTAATTTTTGATCTCGGTAGTATTGTACTTGTTGATGTTTTTTTTCGATCTAGGCAGAAAGTTCTTCCTAAAAATTTCCTGCCGTTGGTGGCCAGATCGGTTAATAGAAGGTTGAATTTTTGGAAAAAATCAGTTATTTTAATTGGTTGCAATGATAACAATTTAATGTGCCGTTAACTGGGAAAGTTGAGTAAGACACTATATACTTACTCAACATGATGTTAAATAAATTTAACAATTGATATCCAGTATTCAAAATTTTATTCGAAAAGAAGGAGTCAAAAGTTATGAGCAGTCAAATCAAGACTGGTCTTTTACTAGGACTTTTAACCGTAATAATTCTTTTATTTGGACGTATGATAGGCGGTCATAGCGGGCTGGTGGTAGCTTTTGTCCTGGCTCTGGTTATGAATGTGGGCAGCTATTGGTTTTCTGATCGTATTATTTTGGCCATGTACAGGGCCCAGGAGATAAGCCCTGACGATGCCCCTTATTTGCATGGTATCGTTTCTGAGTTGGCCAGGAAAGCCAACATACCCAAACCAAGGATATATCTTATCCCTCAGGATACTCCAAATGCCTTTGCCACGGGTCGAAATCCCAATCATGGTGTCGTGGCTGTGACTCACGGCATTTTAAATCTGCTTTCACCTGAAGAGTTAAAAGGAGTTTTGGCTCATGAAATAGGCCATATCCGCAATCGTGACATACTAATCCAGACTGTGGCTGCAACTCTGGCAGGAGCCATAATGTTTGTAGCCGATATGGTTAAGTGGACGGCTATTTTTGGTTTAGGTCGGAGCGATGATGAAGAGGGTGGAAATCCCATTGTGGCCTTGGTCATGGCTATTGTTGCTCCTATTGCGGCTATGCTTATTCAAATGGCCATTTCTCGCTCCAGAGAGTATCTGGCTGATGAAACCGGAGCTTATCTGGCAGGCAATCCTGAATTTTTGGCCAGTGCTTTAGAAAAGCTAGAGGCTTATGCCCGCAGCATGCCCATTTATGGAGCGAATCCTGCCACAGCCCACATGTTTATTGTTAACCCCTTGACAGGAGAGTCTCTACTTAGCTTATTTAGCACGCATCCGCCTACTTCTGAGAGGGTGCGGCGGCTTAGAGAAATGGCTTACACTATACGCTCTTGATGCTTGAGTATTGCTAAAATTAACGCTAGAAATTCAGGTGACAATTAGAGAGTAGTAGAATAATAGCGCCAAAGGCGTCGAAGCTTAATGTTCACAGCAACTATCTTTAGCCACTGGACTTTCATTACCTTTCAGCTCTGAGCTGACTAACTTAAAACTTAAGATGTAATAAAAATGAGATTATCGAGAGCCTTACTTCTTCTTTGTTTTTTTTGTTGCCCTCATTTGCTCTGGGCTGGTGGTACGGACAATGCTTTGCGTTACACACCTGTTGTTCGAGCTGTGCAAAAAGTAGCTCCTGCTGTAGTCAATATTCACACCAAAAGGATAGTAGAGCAGAAAGTTAATCCTTTTCGTTCTTTTTTTGGCGAAAGTTTTCCATTATGGGAGGAATTTTTGGGACCTGGATTTACCAGGCGTTATGTACAGAAAAGCTTGGGGTCAGGAGTCATAATTGACCATAAAGAGCGTCTTATTTTAACCAATGCGCATGTTATAGAGGGAGCGTCAAGCATAACGGCTCGCCTTCTGGATGGGAGGGAGTTCAAGGCCGAACTTGTAGGCTCTGACCCGGATTTTGACTTGGCTATCTTGCGTCTGGACGGCAAATCAGACTTACCCCAGGTGGAAATGGGTAACTCAGATGGTCTCATGATAGGTGAAACCGTCATTGCCATAGGCAATCCTTTCGGCTTCAGCCATACCGTAACCACGGGAGTTATCTCTGCCCTACATAGAAGTATTAAGACCAAACATGGTTTGTTTACCGACTTCATCCAAACCGACGCAGCTATTAATCCCGGCAATAGCGGGGGGCCATTGTTAAATATTCTTGGTCAATTAATTGGGCTGAATACAGCTATCTATGCCGAGGCCCAGGGCATTGGTTTTGCCATCCCCATAAACAAGGCCAAAAGGGTTAAAGATGAGTTGATCCACTTTGGGCGCATTCAACCCGTCTGGTTGGGTCTGTGTGCTCAAAGTATGGACCAGCAAATGGCCAGTTATTTTGGACTGGATCGGATCCATGGGTTGGTCATAACTGAAGTTTTTGCCAACACTCCTGCACAGGAGGCAGGGTTAAAGCCAGGCGATGTGTTGCTTAAATTGGATGAGTATCCGGTTGAGGATAAGGATCAATATTTACAACTGCTCAAAAATTATACTCAGGGTCAAAAGATCGCTTTGACAATTTTGCGTCAGGGCAAGGAACTGATTGTCTCGGTTAAAACGAGCAGGTTTTTGGATAAACAGGCACTTGAGCTGGCTTACTTGCGTTGGGGTATAAAGGGCGTAAAAGATTATTCCGGCCATGGAATCAGAGTGCAAGAAATTCGACCCAGAAGTCCTGCAGCCAAACTAGGGTTGGCTCCTGGAGATATTCTGGTCAAGATTGGGGGGGTGGCCGTGAAAAATGTTCAAGACTTGGCTAGAGCTTTCAAGCGTTATCGTCTAAAAAATACAATTTTGCTTTTAGTTATAAGAGCAGGGCAAGGATATTATGTCCGTTTGCGCGTTTAATTTATTATTGTTTACTGTAATAGAAGATTGAGATTTGCAATGTTGACATAATATTATTTTATTCAATCGACTTAAAAAATCAGAATTAAAATCTCCAGTATCTCTTTTTAGCGGTATTGTAGCCGCGCTCTTTTGTCTTTTCTCAACCCTAATCGCCTTTTTCCTATTCATTACTCATTTATGCTGTTGTTAAGTTTTTCTTAAATTATCTTGACGATAAATTTATGCTAGTTTAATAAGGCTCAAATTCAAGTGGCCATAATTTACGTCAACTAACAGCTAACTTTTTGGGTTTATTATGTCTTTAGAACAATTACTTAGGGAAAAAAGGACTCAGATCATCAATGCTTGGTTCAATAAACTATTAGATACCTATCCGGAGCAGTCAGCCAAATTTTTCGGCCAGAAAAAAAATCAATTCTCCAACCCCGTAGGTCATACCTTTAGAACCAATTTGGAGAAGATTTTTGATGAAATTTTAAAGGAGAAGTGCTCTGAGGATATCAAGGACTATGTTGATGCCATTACCAGGATCAGGGCTGTCCAGGGTTTTCTGCCATCAGAGGCAGTGGCTTATGTGTATCTCTTAAAGGACTCAATTTTGGAAGTCTTAAACAAGGAGATAAATGAAAGGGGATTGTACCAGAAATTGGCTCAATTTCAGTATAAATTGGATCAGCTTACCGCTTTGACCTTTGATATTTATATGCAATGCCGTGAGCAACTCTGGGAGCAGCGGGCAAATTTTTTAAATTCTAGGACCCACAAGCTCTTAGAAAGGGCTAATCTTATTAAAGAGGTGGAGGAGTAATTTTTTAAAAGTTCAAGTTTAAGTGAGGTAACGGTACATGAAAGCGATTTACTCTCTTTTTCTGGTCTTTGCCTTGGTTCTGGTCGCCTTGCTAGGAGCAGGCGCGGGAGGGATGCATTACCTTTTTGGGGTAATCATTCCTTATGTGGCAGTGGTTTTATTTGTGGTCGGTTTTGTCTTACGGGTCATCAGGTGGGGGAAATCCCCTGTACCATTTAGGATTCCGACAACTTGTGGTCAGGAATTCTCCCTGCCCTGGATCAAGCAGAACAAAATCGATAACCCTTCAACAACATGGGGTGTTATCTTACGCATGTTCTTCGAAGTGGTGTTGTTTCGTTCTCTTTTTCGAAACACCAAGGTGGAACTGCACGATGGCCCCAAACTGGCTTATGCATCCAACAAGTGGTTATGGCTCTTTGCCTTGCTCTTCCATTACTCTTTTTTGACTATCTTTTTGAGACATATGCGTTTTTTTACTGAGCCTGTCCCGGGATTTTTTCAGATGTTGGACAGTATTGATGGCATGTTGCAAATTGGAGCACCTACCCTATATCTGACCGATGTCGTTATCGTGGTTGCGGTAACTTATCTGTTCATGAGAAGAGTTGTTAACCCTCAGGTCAGGTACGTTTCCCTGCCTGCTGATTATTTCCCCTTGTTCCTGATTTTAGGTATAGTTCTTTCTGGAATTTTCATGCGCTATTTTATCAAAACAGATATAGTTGCTGTAAAAGAATTGACCATGGGCCTGGTTACCTTCAATCCCAAGGTACCTGAAGGTGTGGGAACTATTTTTTACATCCATGTCTTTTTAGTTTCTGTGCTCCTCATTTACTTCCCTCTGAGTAAGCTTATGCACATGGGGGGAGTATTTTTAAGTCCAACCAGAAATCTAGCTAATAATAGCAGGATGAAAACACATGTTAATCCGTGGAATTATCCTGTAAAGATTCATACTTACGAGGCCTATGAGGATGAGTTTAGAGAAAGAATGGTAGAGGCAGGATTACCAGTGGAAAAGCCTTTAGAACAGCCAGTTGAGAATAAGGAGTAGAGAGTATGGCTACACCAAAACCACAAGAATTATTCGCAAGTATAAACCACAGGCCGCCCAAAAAGGACTGGATGGATGTGCCTGTGGAGATTAAGCCTGGTAGGTACTGTTATGCCGCCAACCCCAAGAGCCTGGAGGCGGTTGGTATGCCACATGCCAGGCAGTGGAATCCTTTAGATGATGACTGGAAGCTTCCTGAAAATTGGAAGGAAATTATAATCCAGGGAATCAGAGAGCGGCTTGAGAAGTTTAGGTCATTTAAAGTTTTCATGGACATTTGCGTACGTTGTGGCGCGTGTGCTGATAAATGTCATTATTTCATTGGTTCTGGTGACCCAAAGAATATGCCTGTTTTACGCGCTGAATTATTACGCTCCATTTATCGTGGTGAGTTTACCAAAGCAGGCAAGATTCTGGGCAGGTTTGCTGGTGCTCGCAAGCTTACTCCCGAAGTAATCAAAGAATGGTGGTATTACTTTTTTCAATGTTCTGAGTGTCGCCGTTGCTCTGTCTTCTGTCCTTACGGTATTGATACGGCTGAAATAACAATTTTAGGCCGCGAGTTGCTTAACCTTTTAGGCCTAAATATCGACTGGATTGCAACTCCTGTGGCCAATTGTTACAGGACAGGTAACCACCTGGGTATTCAGCCACACGCCTTTAAAGACATGATAGATTTTTTCTGTGATGACATTGAAGAAATCACAGGTATCCGTCCAGAGCCTTCCTTCAATAAGAAGGGAGCAGATATTTTGTTTATCACGCCTTCTGGTGATGTCTTTGCCGATCCAGGTACATACACCTGTATGGGTTACCTGATGCTTTTCCATTATTTGAAGGAAGAGTATGGGTTAGAAGTTACCTGGAGCACCTATGCTTCTGAGGGAGGTAACTTTGGCTTCTTTACATCCCATGAAATGATGAAAAGGCTTAATGCCAAGATGTATTTAGAGGCCAAGAGGTTGGGCGTGAAATGGATCCTTGGTGGTGAGTGCGGCCATATGTGGCGTGTCATTCATCAGTACATGGCTACCATGCAACAGGATATGGTGGGCGATCTAGATTTTCTAGAAGAGCCCGTATCTCCTATCACTGGCACCAAGTTTGAGAATGCCAAAGCAACCAAGATGGTCCATATTGTTGAGTTTACAGCTGATCTTATCAAGCACGGCAAACTTAAATTGGATAAGAGCCGCAATGACAATCTGATCATGACCTTTCATGATTCCTGTAATCCTTCTCGCGGGATGGGTTTTCATGAAGAGCCAAGATATATCATAAAAAATACCTGTAACCACTTCTATGACATGCCCGAAAATACAATTCGCGAGCAGACTTTCTGCTGTGGTGGCGGAGCAGGTCTCAATGCGGGTGAAAATGAAGAATTGAGGATGATGGGAGGACTGCCAAGGGCGAACGCAGTCAAGTATGTCCATGAGAAGTACGGTGTGAATATGCTTGGATGTATTTGCGCTATTGATAGGGCCGTACTTCCTAACTCGATGAATTACTGGGTTCCTGGTGTGCAGGTAACCGGTCTTCATGAATTAGTTGGTAATGCCCTTGTCTTGCCTGGGGAACAGGAGAGGGAGACCAACTTGCGCGGTGAACCCTTACCAGGAAAGGAGGATATATAAATGTACGATGGCGGTAAGATCATTGCAGGGCTGGCCGTGTTTGTGCTCCTGTTTACCTTTCCATTTTGGTATAATATAGGAAATGCTGCTTATACCAGGCCAAAATTGGAACTGCCCAAGGAAGCTAAAGAGTGTGTGGAAAAGACTGAATGGATGCGGGCTGAGCATATGCAGCTCTTAAATCACTGGCGAGATGAAGTGGTACGTGAAGGGCATCGGGAATACAAAAGTATGGTCGCTGGGAAGACTTTTAATAAGAGCCTGACCAAGACCTGCATGAAGTGTCACGACAATAAGGAGAAGTTTTGCGATAGGTGTCATAACTCATTGGCAGTTAAACCCTATTGTTGGGACTGCCATGTGGCTCCAAAGGGGGAAAAGTAATGAAAAGCAGTAGAAGAAAATTTTTACAGATAGCTGGCCTTTCTGCCCTGGGTTGGAGCATATGTCCTTCACTTTTACAGGCATCCGGCCATGGAGGCGGAGAAGGAGGGAATGGTCAAGGTGTTCGCTGGGCAATGGCTATTGATACTCGTAAGTTGGATGACAAATTGATGGAAGAGTGTGTCCATGCCTGTCATAGCATTCACAACGTGCCCAAGATAAATTCCAAACAGAACATAAAATGGATTTGGAGTGCTCCATTTGAAAAACTGTTTCCGGGTCAGATGCACAAGTTTTTGAAAGAAGTCCCTGAGGAACATACCCTTGCATTATGTAACCATTGTGGGAACCCATCATGCGTGCGCGTATGTCCTACCAAGGCCACATTTAAGCGTCCTGATGGAATTGTAATGATGGATTTCCATAGGTGTATAGGTTGCCGTTACTGCATGGCAGCATGTCCATACGGGTCCAGGAGTTTTAACTTTGCTGACCCCAGAAGGTTCTTAAAAGAACAGAATCCAGACTTTCCTACCCGCACCAAGGGTGTGGTTGAAAAGTGTACCTTCTGTGCAGAAAGGTTGGACGAGGGTAAAAGACCTGCATGTGTAGAGGCGGCTAAGGGAGCAATTTACTTTGGGGATCTTAATGATCCACATTCCGAGGTAAGGCAGGTCTTGAAAGAAAGGTATTCGATCCGCCGTAAACCTGGCCTGGGAACTGATCCCAGCGTGTATTACTTAATCTAAGGGGTGGAAAATGCTGGAAAAGGCAATAAAAGGAAGCAAGATATATTGGGGATGGCTGGGCCTTCTCCTAGCCATAATAGGTGTTGGCTTTGGAGCGTATATGGTCCAGCTCAATCAAGGTCTGAGCATCACCGGCATGAGTCGTGATGTCTCTTGGGGATTTTATATCGCCCAGTTTACTTTTTTAGTCGGTGTGGCAGCATCTGCTGTAATGATGGTTATTCCTAAATACCTACATCATTACCAGGCCTTTGGCAGAGTCTTGATTCTGGGTGAATTTTTGGCAGTTGCGGCAGTCTCTATGTGCCTGCTTTTTATCGTGGTTGATTTGGGCCAGCCGCAAAGACTTTTTAATGTTCTTTTACACCCAACTCCGAATTCAATCCTCTTCTGGGATATGGTGGTCCTAAATGGTTATTTGTTTTTAAATATTTTAATAGGGTGGGTTACACTTCAAGCAGAGCGCAAACAGGTTCCCCCACCAAGCTGGATTAAGCCTTTTATTTACCTGTCTATTCCATGGGCAGTGAGTATTCACACTGTTACAGCCTTTCTTTATTGTGGCCTGCCAGGTCGCGGTTTCTGGTTGACAGCTATCTTGGCACCAAGATTTCTGGCCTCAGCCTTTGCATCAGGGCCTGCTTTTCTTATCCTGTTATGTTATATTGTAAAAATATTCACCAAATGGGATCCAGGCAAAGAGGCCATTCAGAGTTTGGCCAAGATCGTTACCTACGCCATTATCACCAACCTATTTTTCCTAGGATTGGAAGTCTTTACTGTTGGCTATAGCCAGATACCAGATCATTTGTTGCACTTTAAATACCTCTTTTTTGGCTTACACGGCTATAGTACTTATGTTCCCTGGATGTGGGCTTCTGTTATAGCTGGACTTGCTGCCGTGGCTATCCTTTTAAATCCGAAAAACAGGCAAGCGGACAATGTCCTGGCTTTTGCCTGTGTGTTGGTATTTTTGAGTTGTTGGATTGACAAGGGCCTGGGTATGATTTCAGGTGGTTTTGTCCCCAATCCTTTAGAGGAAATTACTGAATATATACCAACAAAACTTGAGTTGATGGTAACACTTGGAGTCTATGCAGCTGGATTCTTTATTTTAACTATCCTATACAAAGTTGCTGTTGGTGTTAAAAAAGAGGTGGATGCCTAATGAACAAAAGCCTCGTCTACTGGCGAGGCTTTTTATATTGTTTTTGCGAAATTTTTTTTTAAAAGACTAGATCTTTCAAGAAATGTTATTTTATATTAAACTGACTGATTATTCTATCTGTATTGTAAAATTTAATAATTTTAATAGGTTACAAATTAGACCTGTTGTTTAAAGTCTCAATTTTTTTGTCTCGTATCTTGACAATGATTACTTATTATGACTAATGCGCTTAACACAAATTATTTTTAGGCAAAAACTGACCAAGTTTTTGTAACTAAATTTTTTAACCTATTAATTTTTTTGGAGGTTTGCTATGGCTTATAAAATTACAGTTGATGTGGATAAGTGTACAGGTGATGGTGAGTGCGTAGATGTTTGCCCTGTCGAAGTTTATGAACTTCAAGATGGCAAAGCCGTACCTGTTAATGAAGAAGAATGCCTTGGTTGTGAGTCCTGTATTGAAGTTTGCGAACAGGATGCCATCACTTTAGAAGAGATTTAGCTTAAAATAAGGGGGGCAATAACCTTGCCCCCTTATCACTTTGTACCCCCATCTTACAATCCTCTCAATAAACTTTATCCAAAATAGTTTTGGTAAAATGATCTATATTCTAAGGTATTAATCTTAGAATATGGATCATAGTGCCAAATAAAAGGAGTTAATGAATGGATTTAGATTTTAGCTATTATTTTAAACAATACGAACAGCTTTTAAAAAATGTAGACAATATATTTTCAAAGGTTAAAGAAGAGTATCCTGATAGGGTCAAATGTACCCTTGGTTGCAGCGATTGCTGTTATGCACTATTTGATTTGCCCCTCATTGAGGCTCTGTACTTAAATCATCATTTTAAAGAATTAGATAAAGAAAGGCGCAATGAAATCCTGGTTCGTGCTGATAAAGCAGATCGACAAATATATAAGATTAAGAGACAAGCTTTCAAGGCACAACAAAAAGGTGAGGAAGAAGAAAAAATTTTAGCTGAAATAGCCAAAAAAAGAGTCCGTTGTCCTTTACTTGGAGAAGATAATAAATGTGAGTTGTATGATGTTAGGCCCGTTACATGCCGTTTATATGGTGTGCCTATGGCTATTCATCAAAAGAGCCGTTCTTGTGGCCTGTCTGGGTTTGAGCCTGGTCGCTCTTATCCTACTGTAAATATGGATAAGATTTATGAGAAGTTATTTTTGATAAGCTATGATCTGGTCCAGAGTTTAAATACTAAATATGTTCAACTACATACAGTTTTGGTGCCGGTCTCAATGGCTTTGCTTACAGAATATGATCATGAATATCTTGGCATAAGAGAGAATCTGCCTGTGTCTGATGAAGAAAAAAAAGTTACGAATGAATGGGTGTTAGGTGAGGGGGACTAAATGAAAATTCTCCTTGATGAACAGGAAAGGCAAAAAAGAGCGATTTATGACTCTCTGTCTCCAAGACGGAAGAAGTTTATTGACCGCATAGGTTATGAAAAATGGGATCCTTTTCAAGAGCCTAATGATCCTCGCAAGATAAAAACTGATACAACAAACCGAACAACAAAGCAGTTAGTGAGGGATTTTTTATCTGAGTGTCAGCCAGAAGATTATAGTAATGCCTATGGACAGGGAGTGTTAGAGATTTGCTTAGGGATTGTTAATGGCGATGATCGGTATCGGGCCATGTATGAGTTTTCATTATGGTATCATGAGTTATTAAAAAGAGAAAATAAAGAGTTTAAAAAAAGTTTATAAGTAAGGCAACAGAAGTTTTTAATAGGGTGATCATATCAGTGCTAAGGATTGCAAAAAAATAATTTATGAAAGACTTTTAATTTTATATAATTTTATACTTTAACCATCTATCCTATTATTAACGCTTTAAACTCTAAACATAGAGAAGGAAGGAATATGACCCAAGAACAGCAAAAAAAGACTATTGATGAACAAATTGAAGAGTTAAAGTCCAAATTAGCAGCAAATCCTGAATGCGGAATAACTCAATATAACTTGGGAGTTGCTTATCTGGCTAAACGGGAATTTGAAAAGGCAAAAGATGCCTTCAAAAAAGCAGTGCAATGCTCTCCTGATCTTGCTGAAGCCTATGTCCAACTGGGTGGAATAGCTATGTACGAAGGAGATATAGATGCCTGCTTCAGCTATAATCAGATGGCCTCCAAAATACGGCCTCGTTTTGCAGTGCCTCATGGGAATATGGGGTTTGTTTATTTACAGAAAAATGAAGTAGATAAAGCCATTGCAAGTTTAAGAAGGGCCATTTCTTTTGATCCAAAGTTTGTTCAAGCTCATGCTACCTTAGGTAGTGCCTATCTTATGGAAGGAGATTTAGATGGGTGCATTGAGCAATCAAAGAAAGCCATTGAACTGGAACCCAAATTTGGACCAGCTTATAATAACATGGGCTTAGCTTACTTAGAAAAGGGAGAGTATAAGAAGGCGGTTGAGTGCTTTGATAAAGCAATAGAAACTGGGTATGAGGTTGCCCCGGAGATACTTCAGGAAATTGAAAAATATCGCTAATCATCATTTGTATCTTGATACATATCCAGCTGACTGATTGATCGGATGAATATGAGTAATGGCACCTCCTTTCCGTGGCCAGTCTGCTATAGAGAATTAAGAGGAGTAAAAGCTATTTGAGTTCTCTATTCATAACAGAACTTCTCTGATCCTCTAGCCATCAAAAGCAAATCATGGGCCATGGGTTTTGGTTAAGAAAGAGAGATGTAAAAATTTAATTTTCGGTTGACAAGAACTTTTTGTTGTGTGAAAATTCACAAAAGAAGCTAACATGCGGTAAATTTGTGGTTTAAACCGTTTGCCTACTTGTATGGTTTTGGGTAGGACGGTTTTTTTTAAAATAAGGGCGTAACTATTATTTAAGGAGGAATTGCAATGCCTAAACATGAAACCCCTTTGTTGGACCAGCTTGAAAGTGGTCCATGGCCAAGTTTCGTGTCTGAGATTAAGAGGCAGTCTGAGGCCAGGCATCAAAAGCAGAATGAAGTGGAATATCAAATTCCTGTTGATGTCTGTGATGACGTGTTGGGAGTCTTGGAGATGTCCTACAATGATGGCACATGTCATTGGAAGCACGGTGGGATAGTTGGAGTTTTCGGTTATGGTGGTGGTGTAATTGGTCGTTATTGTGACCAGCCAGATAAATTTCCTGGCGTTGCTCATTTTCACACCGTTCGCGTTAACCAGCCTGCTGGTAAGTACTATACTACTGAATATCTGCGCCAACTTTGCGATCTTTGGGATTTTCGCGGTTCTGGTTTAACCAATATGCATGGGTCTACTGGAGATATCGTACTTTTGGGTACCAGGACCGAGCAGTTGGAAGAAATTTTCGGCGTATTGACCCATGAAATGAATCAGGACTTGGGTGGTTCTGGCTCCAACCTGCGTACACCTGCCTGTTGCTTGGGTGAATCTCGCTGTGAGTTTGCCTGTTATGACACTCAAGAGCTTTGCTACCAATTGACCATGGAATACCAGGATGAGTTGCACAGGCCAGCCTTCCCCTATAAATTTAAATTTAAATTTGACGGTTGTCCGAATGGCTGCGTAGCATCAATAGCCCGTTCTGATATGTCTTTTATCGGAACCTGGCGTGATGAGATCCGCATTGATCAGGAAGCAGTTGCTGCCTATATTGGTGGAGAACTGAAACCGAATGCTGGCGCTCACGCTGATGGTGAATGGGGCCCATTCGATATCCAGAAAGAAGTTATTGATCTTTGTCCTTCACAGTGCATGAGCTTGGAGGATGGAAAGTTAGTTATTGATAATAAAGAGTGTGTACGCTGTATGCATTGTATCAATACAATGCCAAGGGCTTTGCGTATTGGTAATGATCGTGGTTTGTCCATTCTGGTTGGCGCTAAGGCCCCAATCCTTGACGGTGCTCAGATGAGTTCTCTGCTTGTACCTTTCATTAAGGTTGAGCCTCCTTATGATGAAATTAAGGAAGTTATTGAAAATGTTTGGGATTGGTGGATGGAAGAAGGTAAAAACCGTGAGCGTTTGGGTGAGACAATCAAGCGCTTGAGTTTTCAGAAGCTTTTGGAAGTTACTGGCATCAAGCCAATGCCTCAGCATGTACAGGAACCAAGACACAATCCTTATATTTTCTGGAAAGAGGAAGAGGTTCCTGGCGGATGGCAGCGTGATATTAAAGAATTCAGAAAACTCCATCAGAGATAGGGGAGGTAAAAAATGGCTTTTATTCCTTCTGGATATTACAATCCTGACAAACCAATGGAAAACAGGATTACTGATATTGGCCCTAGGTATTATGAAGAATTTCTTCCACCTGTTATTAAGAATAACAAAGGTAAGTGGCTCTGGCATGAAATTTTGGACCCAGGCGTATTAATGCACAAGGCTGAGAGCGGCGACGAAGTTTACACTGTACGTTGCGGTTCTCCAAGGCTCTTGAGTGTTGAGACCATTCGTGAGATCTGCGAAATTGCCGATAAGCATTGCGATGGTTACGTCCGTTTTACCACCAGAAATAACATTGAGTTCATGGTGGATAGCAAAGACAAGTTGGATGCTCTGAAAGAAGACCTGTCCAGCCGCAAGCATCCTGGCGGAAGTTACAAGTTCCCCATCGGTGGAACTGGTGCAGGTATAACCAACATAGTTCATACTCAGGGTTGGATCCACTGTCACACTCCTGCATCTGATGCTTCTGGTACTGTTAAGGTCGTTATGGATGAGCTTTTTGAAGAGTTCCAGCAGATGAAGATGCCTGCCAAGTTAAGAATCGCAATGGCATGCTGCTTGAACATGTGCGGTGCTGTACATTGTTCTGATATTGCTATCCTTGGTTATCACCGCAAGCCTCCAATTATTGACCATGAATGGCTGGAAAACTTGTGTGAAATTCCATTGGCTGTAGCAGCTTGTCCTACAGGCGCTATTCGTCCGACTAAGACAAAGATTACCACCGAGTCTGGAGAGGAAAAAGAGGTAAAGACTGTGGCCATCAAGCAGGAAAGGTGTATGTTCTGCGGTAACTGTTACACCATGTGTCCTGCATTGCCCTTGGCAGATAAAGAAGGTGATGGCTTGGTAATTATGGCCGGTGGTAAGATTTCAAACCGTATTAGCCAGCCTAAGTTCTCCAAAGTAGTAGTTGCCTTTATTCCTAATGAGCCTCCACGTTGGCCAACACTGGCTAAAGTAATGCGTAAAATCGTTGAGGCTTACGCTAAAAACGCACGTAAATACGAACGTCTTGGCGATTGGGCAGAGCGTATTGGCTGGGAGCGCTTCTTTGAGATTTGTGACCTCGAATTCACCCACCACCTCATCGATGACTTCCGTGATCCTGCTTACTACACATGGAGACAAACCACACAATTTAAGTTTTAGGATTAAACAATAGAAATAGAGGGCGCATGAACTTCTTGCGCCCTCAAACTTTTAGAGAGGTTTTAGACATGGATAAAGAAGCTGCAAAACAAGCAATTATTGACTTTATCAACTCAAAATCAAAGAGCAAAAGTAAATTTTATTTCAATGATTTCACTAAGCTTTTGCCAGATATGAAAACCAGAGAAGTTAAGAAACTTTTGACTCAGCTGATTAACGAAGGCGTGTTGGAGTTCTGGTCCAGCGGTAGCACCACCATGTATGGTTTGGCTGGAGCTGGAAAGCAGCATGCCACTGAGGGTGAGGAGTAATTTGATGATTGTGCCTAAAGTGCACTAAAGTTGAAAGAGCCTAAAGTTTCTTGACAAATGAGAGAAGAAAGTTTTTTTTAGCCTTTCGGCCTTTTTGAACCTTAGACACTTTAGTGCATTTTAAATAAAGCACTTTAGGCGCTATCTCATAGTGGTTAGAAACCAAAAATTTTCCTTTCCTCGAGTTATTCTTGCCGGCCTCAAAGGAGGCTCAGGCAAGACTTTAGTTAGTTTAGGCCTGACTAGGGCTTATAGAGATCAAGAACTCAAAATCAAGCCTTTCAAAAAGGGCCCAGATTATATAGATGCCAAATGGCTGAGCCTGGCCGCGGGTCAGGCGGCATCAAATCTGGACCCTTTTATTTTTCCCTCATCTAAAGTTCAGTCACTTTTCTGGTCTTATTCTTCCGACTTTGATTTGGCTTTGATAGAAGGTAATCGTGGCCTATTTGACGGCAAAGATGTTGCCGGCTCATATTCTACGGCTGAGCTTGCACGCTTGTTAGAAGCGCCCATTATACTGGTAGCAGATTGCACTAAAGTGACCAGAACCATGGCGGCCATTGTCATGGGGTGCAAACTGTTTGAGCCGGATTTGAATTTGGCTGGAATTATCTTAAATCAGACCGCTGGAGATAGGCACCGCAAAATTTTATGCCAGTCGATTGAAAAGTATACTGACATTCCCGTTCTTGGGGCTTTGCCAAGGATGCGTCAGAATCCTATCCCTGAGCGACACATGGGGCTGATTTCTGACCAAGAGTATCAAGATTTAGATACAATATTAAATAGGCTAGCCAAGATAGTAAAAGATTATGTTGATATAGATAAAATATTAAAAATTGCTCGTGATGCAAAAGAAGTAGAGATATCATCATTTGATCCAGTCTGGCCAGAAACGAGCTCTAGTGATGTTGTTATTGGGGTAGTTAGGGATGCCTCCCTTTGGTTTTATTATGAAGAAAATATCAAGGCCTTGGAGGTACAAGGAGCGAAGGTTGTAAGCTTGAGTATTTTAGATGATTCTGATTGGCCAGAAATACATGCTCTGTATCTTGGAGGTGGCTTCCCGGAGACCATGGCCGGGCAGCTTGAAGCTAACACTAGAAAGAGAGCCTTGGTCAAGAATCTGGCAGAAAAGGGTATGCCCATTTATGCAGAATGTGGTGGCTTCATGTATCTATGCCAAAATTTATTTTATGATGGGCTGAATTACACCATGACCGGTGTTTTGCCTGTTCAGACCAAGGTCCATAAAAAACCTCAAGGTCATGGATATGTACAGGCAGAAATTATTTTGCCCAATCCGTTTTATAAAAAAGGTCAAAAGATAGTTGGTCATGAGTTTCATTACTCAGATTGTCCGAACATTAACAAGGACTTGGACTTTGCTTTGCATTTAAATCGTGGTGTTGGTATGTGTGATGGTATGGATGGACTACTCCATAAAAATGTTTTGGCCAGTTATGCGCATATTCATGCACTAGGAACGCCTGATTGGGCTAAAAATTTTGTCTTGGCTGCGGAAAAATTTAAACAGGCCATGGACTCAGGTTTTAAAGAATGTCCCAGGATTGTTGTTGAATAGCTTTTTTGGTGATCACTCGCCATTTTCGTGCCTGTTTGCTATCCTGTGACTGGATACTTTGAACAGTGAACAGAAAAAAATGTCGAATTTCGAACCTCGAACTTCGAACTAAAAAAGATAGTTTAATTCAATTAACCTGGCCAGGTAAAAAAACTCATACAGCTAGCCAAGATCAAAATGAATCTTTTGACTCATCCTGGCAGGTGCGAGAACGTTTTTATCCTGCCCAAAGTTTTCCTTCCTGTGTTAGCTTAACTACTAAACCATCCATCAAAGAATCTTCCAACACCAATTGGTTTAATAAACTTTTTTGGGGAGAAAATCTTCTGCTCCTACATGCTCTGGCGGACAAATTCGCTGGAAAAATTGATTTCATTTACATTGATCCCCCCTTTGCTACCGGCTCTAACTTTTCCTTTCAAAGACCAATCGGAGAAAAGACTTATCGGGATAAACATTACCAAATCGTCGATACAGCCTATCGAGATTCCTGGGACAAGGGACTTCCTTCTTATTTGAGTATGATCCAGGAACGCTTAAGACTAATGTACAAGCTTTTAAGTGATAGAGGGAGTCTCTATGTGCATGTAGATTATCGTGTAAGTGCTTATTTGCGCCTCATTCTGGATGAAATCTTTGGACCTGAGAATTTTGTCAATGAGGTTATCTGGTTTTATAAGACCGGTGGCATGCCTGAAAAGCTAGGCTTTGGCCGCAAGCATGACAATATTTTATTTTATGTTAAAGATAAAGCCAAGGCCACTTGGAATCCGCAGAAGGAAAAGTCTTATCTCATGCACAAATATGGTTTTGCAAATATAAAGGTTTTTAAAGATGAGCGAGGGAAATATACTCTCGTCAATTGCCGGGATGTATTTGATATTTCTGCCTTGAGAGGCAATCAGCCTGAAAGAGTTGATTATCCTACCCAGAAGCCAGAAGCCTTGTTGGAAAGAATTATAAAGGCGTCGACTAATCCAGGAGATCTGGTAGCTGATTTTTTCTGTGGATCCGGGACAACACTTTGTGTGGCGGAAAAGTTAGGACGGCGCTGGCTTGGCAGTGACCTTGGGCGATGGGCCGTTCATGTAACAAAAAAAAGGTTACTTCAGATAGAGGGGTGTGCTCCTTTTGAGGTCTTGAGTTTTGGAAGCTTAGAGAGAAGTTTTTGGCAAAAGAACAAGTTAGCAGAAACAGAAGGGAAGAAAAAAAACGTCGTTAATGCTCGAAAGGCAAGAGTCGATAGTCAAAGGTCAGTGAATTTTGTATCTTCAGATCTACGACAAATTTTAGATTGTCTTGGTATAGAAGAATTTCAAGATATCTCCCAGGTAATTTCTTCATTACCATTAAGTGGAAGTTTAATGTTAGTCCCGGAAAAATATTTTGAACACTCTAAGAGCTCCTTGGAACAAGTCCGAAAAGCTTTAATATATGTGTCTGCGATCCATGAAGTAATATCTTTTAATGAGGTTAAATTACTTATAGATATCTGTAGAA
The DNA here is from genome assembly GCF_018704065.1 of Desulfovulcanus ferrireducens. NCBI lineage: Bacteria > Pseudomonadati > Thermodesulfobacteriota > Desulfovibrionia > Desulfovibrionales > Desulfonauticaceae > Desulfovulcanus > Desulfovulcanus ferrireducens. The sequence goes on from NZ_JAGUQP010000001.1 coordinate 27,887, forward strand.
GGGTCGGGGAAAGGGTTTTGCATGTTCTGGCCTGGGAGTGGACTAACGATGTTTTTTTATCCAGAGATTGCGCCGTGAAGAAGAAAGTGGAACTCTATTTAAGAACCATTCCCAGGGAAATCATGGAAAATGCGGCTTTGAAAAATAAGGATATCCATTTTTATGAGTTGCCAGTTGTTGATGTTCGGGTGGTTAAGAAAAGCGATATGAGTATTGAACTTGAATTAAAAAATTTCTTTTATCCGCATCCAGAATTAATTCCTGAAGCTATAAAAACGAAAATAGAAAAATGGTCTGATTATATAGATTATTGGGCAGTGAGCCTGGATTATAAGCAGGAGACATTTTTTCCCTTCTGGGCAGGGTTTAGGACCCGGAATGAGCGTAGGTTACCTTTGATTACTCAGCCGTGTACACTTAAGGACGCCCATGCCTATAATGTTCGAGTGAAGGTGGTGGATATTTTTGGTCAGGAAACAGAGTTTTTTTGCCCGAACCCCGATGTCCACCCTGTTGAAAACTGCTAGGGGCAGCACTACAATGCGGGATTCAACAGGCCAGAGTGTTATGTTGCTATTAATGTGATTTGCTGACCGTGGCCGATACCCTGCACACTGACTTCGCCTGTGTTCGAGTCAAGGTGAAAATGCACGGGTAAAAACTGCTCAACGACCCGGATATTGGTCTCCAGGTGGCTGGTGAACTTTTCAGTAATAATACATGAGTTTCCCTTGGCCAAGGCCATATAGGGGATAAGTTGGTCGGCAAGATGCGAATCAACAGTAGCTGGACTTGACTTAAAATCAAACCAGTCTTGACAGACCTCATCGGCTACCTGTTCGACCGGTTTACCCCTGCGTCCCAGAGCGCTGAAACCGGCAATGGTTCGCTCAAAAATAGCGTATAAGAACACTATTACACCGGGACCGGTTGATTGCGCTGTCACGATCCGGGTTTCAACCTTGCAGTCCTCGCCCGACAGTCTTTCAGCGACATGCGTTGCCGCTCTTTCGGCAATATGCATCGGTAGTTCTGTCAAGCCCACCGTCAAATGCAGTCCCAATAATCGGCCTCGCCGGCGTAACTCAACAGGGTGCAAGCAGGCGCAGGGGTCGATTTTGGCTGTGATCTCTCCGCATCCTTTCGGGTACCAGCCCCAGCGAAGCAAAGAGAGCTCCACATGGCCTTCCATCTTTTTTAGAGCAGGCAGGAAAACACTTTCCAGGTAATGGAACGGTGGGCTGAAAGGAACATGTGTGCCGCCGGTAATGTTCACTTCTGAGGGCGTGGAGGCAAAGAGTAAGGGTAGCAAGACAGCGGCCAGCACCAGCCCGGTGGAGCCGGCCGTTCTTATCTTGAAACGGTAGTTTCCGCCTTTTATGGTCTGCGGCGCAAAATACAGGCGGGTTGAATTTTCATGGGCATCCCTTAGCTCGCCCCCGGTGATGGCGGTTAGGGCCTGTACCGCCACCAAGTGCTGAGGGCGTAGCCCTGGTTTTCTTCGATTCGCCCGTATATTATAGATTTCTACCGGTTGCCGCAGCAAGGCGGCTAAGGCAAGGGATGTACGCAGGATCTGGCCGCCTCCTTCGCCCCGGCTTCCGTCTATGCGGAGAGTCTTGACCATATTTTGTTATTTATGCCCGGACCCTACCTTCAGGCTAGGCTCTGGCCTCTCGTTCCCGCTTTTGGCCGCGAAGGTGTACCATGCAGAGCGAGCTTAGTTCCTCGGACAGCAATTCAAGTAAATCATCTGCTGTTATGATGCCTTCCAGACCGCCTTCTTCATTGACTATCGGCATCCGGCGGACTCCTTTGGCGCGCATGCGCTGCAACATCGTCCATATGCCATCTTGCTCTTTGGCCACCAGTAGTTCGCGAGACATTATGTCGTCCGCTGTGATGGAGTCGACCTGCTTTCCCTTGGCAATAACCTCCATCACGATGTCGCGGTCAGTGACGATACCGATCGGTTCCGAAAATCCGTTCTTTGATTCGACGATCACGACGTCACCTACGTGGTATTGCCGCATGAGTTGCGCCAGTCCAGTAATGCTGGTTTCTTTGTTTGCGATCACTACTTCACGGTTGCAGAATTCTTTGACAGCCATAAGAACCTCCTGTTTGTTGTCTTCTCTGTTGGAAAATGGAAAATGCGCGGCAATACGTTCTTTTCCTTCTTCTCCAATTTCATGTTGATCATGCCTCAGAATTAGTGTTCTAACCTTGTTTTCATGGAGTTTGGAAGTTTTTTGGGAAAGACAAGAATTTAATGCGCCCACGGCAAATTCGGAATTTAACTCATGTTTTTTTCACGAAGTTTTCATGGTTTTCCCGTTTATTTCAATCAACATAAAAATCCTCCAGTTTATTAAATATAGTCATCATTGCGTTAGGGTTCAAGGCCTGGAAATAAAATACTTTACGCCTTTTTCAAATTTCTTCATAATGTTTTTTAGATTTCTGATCTCTAAAGTATGTTTACCCAAACGATAGAGTTGCAGATAATTTGAATAACTCAACTTCTGAGTTAATTTGCGAGCGCATTTTCTTCAATGCTAACAAAGAGTTGGACACATCTAAGGCTTGCTTGCGGGCTGTGCATAATGGGGTTAGTCAATAGAATGTTACTTAATGCCTTTTCTGTTGTTATGATGGGTTTCGAAAGTTCGATGGAATAACCTCCCTATGCACAGCACTTCCGCAATCTTCGCCAAGATGTGTTTGTTACCCAACCCGTTTGTAATGCATTTCAGAAAATGCACTCTTCAATTGTGTAGTAATTTGAGGATGTTAATCATGTCAGAAAGTTGAGTTAAATAAGATTCTTTAAGGAACGACAACTAAATGAACACTTTCATAATACTCAGGATGATGTCATGGCAAATGTAAAAAAGGTTTTTCAGGTTAAAGGGATGAGCTGTGCGGCATGTGTAGCTCGGGTGGAAAGGGCTGTGCGCAATCTGGATGGGGTTGAAGATGTCAGTGTCAACCTGGCTACTGGTAAGATGTATGTTGAGCTTGTCGATGAAGGGGCAGGGCAAAAAATTAAAGAGGTCGTGCGGAAAGCCGGATTTGACTTGGAGGAAGCTAGCTTACAAAAGGTTCGTTTACGAATCAAAGGTATGACCTGTGCTGCCTGTGTAGGCCGGGTGGAAAGGGCTTTACAAAAAGTTGAGGGTGTCAAGGCCGCGAATGTAAATTTAGCTTCGGAACTAGCGCACATTGAGTATGATCCTGAGCTTGTTAATGTTGTAGATTTAATCAAGAACGTAGAAAATGCAGGTTATGCCGCAGAACTTTATTCACCTGAAAAAAGACAAGATGTTGATGCAGAAAAGAGCAAATTGATCCGGATGCGCAAGAAGGTAATCGTGGCTATTTGTTTTGCCCTGCCACTGCTTGTTATTTCTATGGGCGAAATGGTGGGACTCACTTTACCTTCTTTTTTAAGCCCTGATCAAAATCCACTAAACTTTGCCTTGGTCCAATTTTTCTTGACTCTACCTATACTCTGGTCCGGAAGAAATTTTTACCTGCATGGTTTCCCCAATTTATACCGTCTGGCTCCTAATATGGACTCGTTGATTGCCGTGGGTACTGGCGCTGCTTTTCTCTATAGTACATGGAATTTATTGGAAATCATGTTTGGCCATTCTCCGTATATTAAAGCTAAGGATCTTTATTTCGAGTCTGCAGCAGTGATAATTGCTCTGGTTTCTTTAGGGAAATTTTTGGAAGCCAGGGCTAAGGTCAAAACATCAGATGCCATCCGCCAGCTGATAAAACTTCGTCCGGACAAAACCACTTTGGTAAAAGGAGATGAGTTTACAGAAGTCCCGGTGGACATGGTTCAAAAAGGGGATGTTTTGCTGGTTAGACCGGGCGAAAGAATACCGGTCGATGGCATAGTCATCAAAGGCGAATCTTTCGTGGATGAATCAATGCTCACAGGCGAGAGTCTGCCGAGGGCCAAGAATATCGGGGATAAAGTTTTTGCCGGTACTCTAAATACAACTGGCTCGATTCAGTTTAGGGCTGAAAACGTGGGCAAGGATACTGCTTTGGCGAGGATCATTACCCTGATTGAAGAGGCGCAAGGATCAAAAGCTCCCATCGCTAATCTGGCCGACAGTGTAAGTCGTTATTTTGTGCCGGTGGTCATGGGAATTGCTCTTGTCTCTGGTGTGAGCTGGTATTTAGCCGGGGCTGAGTTTAGTTTTGCACTGAGAATTTTTGTTGCTGTTATGGTCATCGCCTGCCCTTGTGCTCTTGGTCTGGCTACGCCCACGGCTATAATGGTCGCTACGGGGCGTGGTGCAAGGTTGGGAGTACTCATTAAAGGGGGTGAAACCCTTGAAAAGGCCAAGGATGTCCAAGTTATTGTCTTTGATAAAACAGGGACACTAACAAAAGGTAAACCCGAGCTGACAGATCTGCATATTCTTGACCAGGAAATGGACCGGGAGAACACTCTGTCCCTTTTGGGCGGGGTGGAAAACGAGTCCGAGCATCCCTTGGCCAAGGCTGTTGTCAATGGCTTAAAAACGCAAGTTGATGAGTTTATTTATCCTGATGAATTTAAATCCATACCAGGCAAGGGTATTTGGGCTAAAAAAGATGCTGGTATTATTTTAGTGGGCTCACTTTCCTTAATGCAGGAGAATTTGGTTTCAGGGCTGGATGAACCTCAGATAAAATTACTAATAGACAAGTTAAGTGGGCAAGGAAAGAGCTTACTGTTTATGGCCGTAGACGGGAAAGCAGTTCTGGTCATGGGATTGGCTGACAAATTAAAGCCAGAAGCGCCTGAAGTTGTGCGCAAACTTAAATCCATGGGCATTAAAATAATTATGATTACAGGAGATAACTGGAACACGGCCAAGGCTATTGCCGGTCAGGCCGGAATTGAAGAAATAATGGCCCAGGTTTTGCCAGAGTACAAAGCTTTAAAAATCGAAGAACTACAAAGACAGGGTTTTCAGGTGGCTATGGTTGGTGACGGTATAAATGATGCCCCGGCCTTAGCCAAGGCGGATATTGGCATATCTATGGGTACGGGTATTGATGTGGCTGTAGAGTCAGCAGATATAGTACTCATGCATGGACATTTGAGAGGAGTGGTTACCGCTATTGAGCTGAGCAGGGCTACGGTTAAAAATATAAAACAGAATTTGTTCTGGGCCTTTTTTTACAATGTCTTGGGTATTCCTATAGCAGCAGGTTTACTCAAGGTTTTTGGTGGCCCGGTTTTAAATCCCATGATAGCCGGAGCGGCCATGGCCATGAGCTCGGTTTCTGTTGTTTCCAATGCTTTAAGGCTTAAGCGTTTCAAGCCAAGGATATGAGATTGAGAGAAGCTGGTTGGGAAGATGGTAAAGGTGAGACGAGCGAGACGGATTGTAATATGCTGTAAATGTTCTGGTAGGGGCGAACCTTTGTGTTCGCCCCGGAAATTAATGGCCGGATGAAAAGGAGCTTAAGGAAGGTGTGAAGATGGGAAAAATTAATGACTCCAAAAAAGCAGAATCAGTGGAGCCAGGCACAAGCGGTAATATGCAAAAGGTTTTAGGGTAACTTTACCTAAAAGGTGAATAAAAAATTTTACTGCTGCCCAGGCAGACAAAAAAGAAACTACAAAACCTACTGCCAGAATCTGAATATCTGAGCTGTTTAAATTGTCCCAGCTTTTTAACAGGTCAAAGCCGGTGGCCGCGAACATAATGGGCACCGCGGCAATAAATGAGTATTCAGCAGCAAGCTTGCGTTTTGCGCCTAAAATCATTCCTCCCATAATTGTTGAGGCGGACCTGGAAAATCCAGGCCACAGGGCCAGGCATTGAAACAGGCCAATGCCCAAGGCAGTCATCGGAGTCAACTCATCAAGATGAAAGTATTTTTTTCTCCTGTTGAATTTTTCTACTAAAATAATGGCTACAGCCCCGATCCCTAAAGCCCAAGCCACAGTAATGGGATTGAACAAATAGGTCTTGATTTGTTTATGGACCAGAAGCCCAAGGATTGAGGCTGGAAGAGATGTGAGAAATAAAAGCCACAGGCCATAAATGCCGGTAAATTTTTTCTGTTTGTCTGGCTTAACCAATCCCCAAAAGATTGGCCAGTAAAGGACCACTACGGCCAAAATTGCTCCCAGTTGAATGACAACTTCAAACGTTTCAGCCTTTTCACCGGTAAAAGAGAGTAAATGGCCGGTAATAATCAAGTGGCCGGTCGATGAGACTGGAAGGAATTCGGTTAGGCCTTCAACAACACCTAAGATAATAGCTGTTATGATTTCATGCATGACAAAGTTAAACCTCAATCAAGAATTTTTTCCAAAAAAGAGCGGATACGTTCGTTATTTAGTTGATCCAGGAAGAATTCGTCTGCTGTACCCTGAGCAATAAATTCACCGTGCTCCATAAATATAACTCGGTCGGCCATTTCTCGGGCAAAGCCCATTTGATGGGTAACAATGATCATGGTCATTCCGTCTTTGGCCAATGAACGGATGGCCTCGAAGACTTCGCCGACCAATTCTGGATCCAAGGCCGAAGTTGGTTCATCAAAAAGCATGAGTTTGGGACGCATGGCCAAAGCCCTGGCAATGGCAACCCTCTGTTTTTGTCCACCGGAAAGGCGGGCCGGATAAACATCTTTTTTATCAATAAGCCCGACTTTCTGGAGCATGTCCATGGCGATTTCCCTGGCCTCAGATTTAGTCTTTTTCTGAACGGTAAATGGGCCTTCCATGACATTTTCTAGTACAGTCATATGTGGGAAAAGATGGAAATGTTGAAAAACCATGCCGATTTCTGAACGCAGGGCACAGATATTTTTGGGTTTGTCTAGAACCCGTCGTCCCCTTTTGTATACATAGCCAACTTCCTTGCCTTCAAAAAATATTTGCCCTTCGTCTATCTCTTCCAAAAAATTAATGGCTCTAAGTAAAGTTGACTTGCCTGATCCAGAGGGACCAATAATGGCAACTTTTTCCCCTTTGCGGATTGTTAAACTCACATTATTTATGGCTACAAGTTTGCCGTAAGTTTTACGAATATTTTTTAACTCAATTAGATGGTGCATAGCTATCTATTCTCATATGCTCCGACTTTTTTCTCAATTTTTTCAAAGGTTATTGTGAAAATAGAGGTAAGGAAGAGATAAATAATCGCTGCAAGAATAAGGACACTCACATTGAAATAGGTATTGAATAATTGGTCCGCAGCCCGCATGAGTTCCACCATGGCAATTGTTGAGACTAGTGCTGTATCCTTGATCAAGGCGATAAACTCATTGCCGATTGGGGGCATAAGCCTTTTGTAAGTTTGAGGGATGATGACCCTGCGCATGGCTTGAGCATAGGTCATCCCCAGAGCTTTAGCGGCTTCCATTTGTCCGGGCTCGATACTTTGGATTCCTCCGCGGATAATTTCAGCAAGATAAGCAGAATAATTTAAGCCGAGACCTAAAAAGGCAGCGGTGATTGGTTTGAAGGTGATGCCCAATGCTGGTAACCCGTAATAGATAAAAAATAGTTGTAATAGCAATGGCGTGCCTCTAAATATCCAGATGAAAAACCAGCACAGGGCCGAGATGGGTAAAAACCGACTTATCCTGCCCAGTGCGACAATTAATCCGCCAAGAGGAGAGACAAGCATGGTAAATATGACCAGGGTCAAAGTCATTAAGCATCCTTTAAGCAGGGCGGGCAAAAAACGAACGCAGTCAGTAAGAAATTGGACGTAGGCTGGTTTTTGCAACCTTTTTATGGAGTCAAGAAAGTTTTGCGCTTCTGTATTTTGTGGATAAATGCGCAAGATTTCCTCGCACATTTTTTGGGCCTGGTCATACTTTTTTTGCCCATAATATAAGCGAGCCAAAGTCATTCTACTTTTAACGAATGTGCCGTCGTCTTTGGAAATATTTTCAGGTTCTGGAATGGCGAGGAAAAGCTCTTCAGCCTTTTTTAAGTCTCCCAGGGCCAAGGCGTTTTGGGCCTGAGTAAATAACTGGCTGTTAGTCGCGGCAAAGACAAGGTTGATTTTGAGAAAAAATAAGCAAAGCAGGGCTAAAACCAGGGCCCTGCTTTGCAATTTATGAGTTTTTTTGTTCGACAAACTATAATCCATTACCATTTATTTGGATCGGTGATATCTTCACCAAACCATTTTTTAGAAATTTCACCCAAAGTTCCATCAGCAACCATCAAGTCGATACCTTTTTGGATAACCTCCAATAATTTTTTATCTTCTTTACGAAAAGCTACCCCAAATGGTTCTTTAGTGATGAATCCGGGCAAGATTTTATACTTTCCGGGCCGAACTGAAATATAATAGCGTCCTGAAACGTTATCGACAACCATGGCATCAAGTCTGCCAGCCTCCAGATCCAAGAAGGCTTTGGGGTTGTTCTCATATTCTTTAACTAAGCCTGGCTTTACTGGTAGCTTTTTAACAGCTTCAAGGGCGGAAGAGCCTTTTTGTACCCCGATGGTTTTCCCTTTTAGATCTTTAAAAGTTTTGATTTTATCTTCATTGATACGGACTACAACAACCTGACCGTCCATAATATATGGTTTAGTGAAGTTAACTTTTTTGGCCCGCTCGGTTGTGATTGTCATTCCATTCCAGATGCAGTCAAACTTTTTGGCGTACAGGGAGTGAATAACTCCGTCCCAGGCAGTGGGCTGCCACACAATTTTGATGCCCAGCCTACGCCCAAGTTCCTCTGCCGCATCAATGTCGAAACCAGTCAGCGTGCCATCATCTTTGCGAAATCCCATAGGGGGAAACGCATCATCTAAACCGATTACCAACTTTCCTTTGGTTTTGACCCGTTGCCATGAATTGTCTTCAGCAAAAGCTGAACTAGCCATGCCCAAAATCAAGATCATGGCCAAGAATTTAAAGAGACTTTTCACGAACATAACCTCCTAAAGTTACATGCTTTAATGTTAGAAAACTAAACAAAAGAAGTTTTTTAGTCCAACCCAGCTTAAGTTGCAAGTGTGAAATGGATGGTGTAACATTTTTTTGAACGAGAGCGGGGAAGAGTAAGAAGAGTAAAAGGAACGTTGACTATATTTAAACTTTACACTTTAATCTAAAGAGGGAGATATGACTACAATTATTCCGGATAAGAAGAAAGTAGAGCGAGCCATTAAATGGATAGACAGTGGCCTAAAAGAAGGAAAAGACATAGAACAGTTGTTGAGAGAGGTGGGTATGCATTTTAATTTGGGGCCAAAAGACGAGCAGTTTCTGTATGATTTTTATAAAAAAGAGAACAAAAGTAGATAAATCTTATGAAAATCTTGATAAGAGAAAATACAAAAGAAATTTTTGTTATCTTTTGTATCTGTATCTTTTCCATTTTGTCTCTTCTGCTCATAGGCAGGATTTTACAGCTCAAAGATCTTTTTATTGGTCAGAGCGTAACGATCTTTGATTTGCTAAAAATATTTATTTTCTTGAGCCCGGCTTTTTTGATTTTACTTATTCCCATTTCCTGCATGTTGAGCATTTTTCTCTGTTATTTACGCATGGCCACAGACAGAGAACTTATTGCCCTCCAGAGTGCAGGCCTTTCAATAAAAGAGTTTATATTGTCTCCGTTATGCTTTTCGGTTTTTTGTGCCGGTTTAACGGCCTTTGTCTCGTTTTATGCCCTGCCAACTGGAATGGATAAGTTCCGCCAGGTAACCATGGAGATTATTAGAACCAAAACTCAGCTTGTTCTAAAGCCCGGGGTTTTTAACAGGGATTTCCCCGGGCTCACTTTTTTTGCCCAAAAGGTTGATCCTAGGCAGGGAAAACTAACAAATGTTTTTGTAGAAGATGCCACTAAAAAAGAGGCTGTTGTCAATATCTTGGCCCCAGAAGGAAGCTTGGTTACTGACTCTCAAAAAGGAGAAATGTATTTTACTCTATACAACGGACAAATCTACCAGCAAACCAGAGAGGATTTTTCAGTAATTAGTTTTTCCAAATATAATCTCCGTCTTAATCTGTCTAAGATTTTGGGGGGCTTTAAGCTTGATGATAAAAGGCCTGGGGAGATGTCTTGGCAAGAACTAAAACAGGCCCGGAAAAAATTTGCCCATAAAAAAAAGGATTATCGAAGAATTATAATGGAAATGCATAAGAGATTTGTCTTACCATTAGCCTGCCTTGTTTTAGGTCTGTTTGCCCTGCCACTTGGTATGTCTCTGGAAGGAGTTGGGCGTCAATATGGGGTTGTACTGGCTTTGGTTTTTTTTCTGGTTTATTATGCTATGTTTTCCATTGCTTTTAGTTTAGGGGAGACAGGAAAACTTCCTGCCCAGATCTGTCTCTGGATTCCCAATTTCATTTTTACCTTTTTTGCTATCCTTGGATATTATCTTTGTTGCAAGGGGCGGGAGATGGCACTTTTGCAAAAATTTCGTTTTTGTATAAAGCTTAAAATATAGAGTATTGTCTTGCAGTAAAATTAGAAGAGTGGATGATTAGATTTTGAACCAGCGATTTTCACCCAAAGGGCGAGATTGCCACGAGCAGCCTCACTGCCTTCGCAATGACAATCCTGCCCCTGTCATTGCGACCTTAAGCTTTGCGGAACGAAGCAATCTCAAAGTTTAAGCTGCAAAAAAATCGCTCAATTTAGGCTTCAAAAAGTAAACCGGACTTTTTACATAGGCATTTCTATGGTTAAGACTTTACATAAATACCTTTTTCGCCAAAATATTTATTATAACTTTGTTATTTTATTTTCCGGTATTTCTATTTATCTTTTAATTGATGTCCTGGATAGGATTGATGATTTTATTGATGCCAAGGTAGGCTTCGGTGTTGTTTTAAAATACTATATTTTAAAACTTCCACTGATTATTTCTCAGATTCTGCCAGCTGTGTTTTTGTTAGCCTTGCTACTACAACTGGCTCTTATGCATCGAAATAGAGAGATCCTGGCCCTGGAAGCATGTTCTATTTCTTTGAAAGAACTATTAGTTTTTTTTCTCGCCTACGCTTTGATTGTGTGCTTTTTTCAACTTTTTTTTGCTGAAGGAGTGGGGGTCAAAGGTCTTAGATCTACAAGTCTAATATGGAAAGAACAGGTACGTAAAAAACAGATAGCCAAAAGAAGTCTAAATGATTTATGGTTTAAAGATGGAGCCTATTTTATTCATGCGGGCAAATCCTGGCCAGCTCAAGGAAGAGGTGAGCACGTTAAAATATATGAAGTGGATCTTGAAGCGAATAAAATAAAATCAATAATCAAGGCCAAGACCTTCACTGTTCAAAACGGACAATGGGTGCTGGAGGATGTAGAGTTAATAAAACCGGAAACATTTACCAGAGCAAAAAAAGAGCGATTACAACTTGCTATTAAAGCGGATATGAAAGCCTTTTTGGCTACCAGTACAGGTCTGCCACCCGAATCCCTATCCTTGTGGGAATTGAAGGCCTTGATAAACAAGCTTAAACAAAGTGGTTCCAATGTTGAAGTTTTGCAGACAACACTCTACAGTAAATGGTCGTATGCCTTTTCTATTTTGGTCATGACCATTTTAGCTTTGGCCCTGTCCACATTTATCAAAAATATTTATTTGTTAATTCTTTCAGGACTCGTCATAACTTTTTTTTACTATGCGCTATTTGTTCTGGGAATAAGCCTTGCTCAAAAGGGGATATTACCCCCATTCGCAGGTGCTTGGTTGGGTAATATCCTTTTTATTTTTCTTGGGTCTTTAAAGATTGTTTGGCGAAAGTGAGGCCTGAGTTTAGGATTGAACGGAGAGAGTTCTGTCTGCTTTAGCAGAATTTGTTTTGGGTTCAGAGAATCCTATAAGCGTTGCAGGGCAGTAGATTTTAAGGTTTGCCACAATTTGTTTTTGCCTTGCCCGGTTTTGCTGGAAAAGAGTAAAGGAGGATCTGCCAGGCCAAGTAATTCCTGCCAGGTTTTCTGGATGCTGTTTTTTTGTTTTTGTTTGCACTTATCAGCCTTGGTTAAAACAGGGATAAGTTTAAAGCCTATATTTTGAACATAAGAGGCAAGTTCCATGTCCATGGCTTGTGGACTAAGCCTGGCATCAATAATAATTACAACAGCCTTAAGCCACTCATTATTTTTGAAGTATTGCTCAATTAATCTGGCCCATTTTTCTCGCTCTTTTTTTGAGCAGCGAGCGTAACCATATCCAGGTAAATCTACTAGATAGAACTCTTCGGGTTGGACCAGATAAAAATTTAAACTGCGCGTTTTCCCCGGGGTGGAGCTGGTTTTGGCCAATCCTTTTCTGCCAGCGAGGCAATTGATTAAGGATGATTTGCCCACGTTAGACCTTCCAGCCAGGGCAATTTGGGGCTTAGGCATGACTTCAAGCTGATCAAGAGTATAAATGGTTTTTATGAGACTAAGTTGACTGTGCATTGTTTTGAGTTTTAAGTGTTGTAAGTTATTGTAAAAAAAATGTCTCTTGCTTTCTTGAGATGATTGAGGTTTGAGTTTATATGTGTAAATACAAAGTGTAAAGTGTAAGCGAGTGGACCCGCCCAGAAAAATGTACTTTCTGTTTTTTGGTTTGCAGCGATACTTTGCGCTATAATTTAAACCTTTAATTTTTAAACGGAGAGGGCCATGTTTAGGTATTTATGTGTATCAACATGTCTTTTTTTTCTTATTTCCTGTATTCAGGTCAAGCCTGTTGGTAATTTTTTTGATCCAAACCTTGGATCTAATCCTATAATTGAGAAGGTTAATTTCGAAGTCACTCTTACAGAGCAGGAAATTGCCACTTACGAGGATGTGAAAACTGCTTTTTGGGATAAAGCCACTCACAAAGGCATCGAATTGCTTATGCGTAAGCTTATACAAAAACATATCCTGGTCAAAGGGTCAATCGGACAGGTGCCCCCTCCGGAGGATATTCATTTTTTTCAGAAAATAGGACAGGTTTCTCCTTCCAAGCTGCCTGTAACAAACGATTTAGTCCAAAACTTTAGCTTTGAGCTTTCTTTTATTCCTGACTGGAAATTGGGCGGTCAGATCAAGAAAATAGAAGAAGATAGATATATTGCCGGAAGTTCGGACAGAGTTTTGGTGGTTTTGTTTGACTATTATCCTTTAAAAACCCCGGCCTATTTTTTAATTGGTAAGAGGGTTGAAGAAGAGAATAACCATTTGGTCAGCATTATTGGGACGGGCAAACTGATTCAGGCCTTGGGGCCTGTGGCCAGAGCCAAAATAGATGATAAACATAGTGGAACTTTGGCCCAGGGGAAAATCTTGGAGACAACTCAAGAAGTTTTACCGGGGGATTTGATATTTTTAGTTACGGTCAAGGCTTGGGCTAAACCTGAACCTCAGACAAAAAAACAGATAAAAAGTGATACTAATGAGGTTGTGGTTGAGCCTAAGTTCATTGAAGAGGAACCTCTGCCACTTGAGAGTAAGTAGCTTGAAATCGTATACTATAAGGAGAGGTTATGCCCGAATTTAAATTTTTGATCGTCAACGGCCCAAATCTTGGTTACCTGGGGCAAAGACAACCTGAGATCTATGGGTCTCAAGGCATGTCTTCATTGGAAGCGATGCTTGAGGAAAAACACCCGGACTTTAAACAGTTGGTTGAGTTAAGCATATTTCAGGCTAATGGCGAAGGACAGATTATTGACCGCCTGGAACAGGCATGGAAAGATAAGGTGGACGGGTTGGTGGTCAATGCCGGGGCCTATACACATACCAGCCTGGCCATTGCTGATTGTCTGGCCTGGATCAAAATTCCTTACGTGGAGGTGCATTTAAGTAATATTCTGGCTCGCGAGAGTTTTAGACATCAGAGTTTACTCGCCCAGAACAGTCTTGGGGTTATTGCTGGTTTTGGACTTATGAGCTATGTTCTTGCCATTGAGGCTTTGTTGGATCATTTACAAAAAAAATAGATGGTTGTGTAAAAAAACAGAATTTGCAATTTTCTCGATGAGGTATTTGGTCCAATTTGTTGAAATAAGATTTAAAACTGAAAACGTCTTGTAATCTCGCCCGAGCGTGATTCCAAGGCTATAAGGGAGGTTAGATGCTTTCCACAACAGATTTTCGTCGAGGATTAAAAATTGAAATTGATGGTACCCCTTATGAAATTGTTGATTTTCTCCACGTCAAACCCGGTAAAGGTGGTGCGTTTGTTCGTACCAAGCTTAAAAATTTGCTTACCGGGGGAGTAGTTGACCAGACATTTCGCTCCGGAGAAAAAGTAGGCAAGCCAGATTTGGAAACCAGAGAAATGCAGTATCTTTATCATGATGGTTCTGGTTATGTGTTTATGGATCTTACTACCTATGAGCAAATAAATGTTCCTGATGAAACCTTAAAGGAGAAAGGTGGATTTTTAAAGGATGGTCAGGAAGTAAGAGTCCTGGTTTATAATGGTCAACCCATTGATATGGATTTGCCGGCAGCGGTTATCTTGGAGGTAACAGAGACCGAACCAGGATTAAAAGGCGATACAGTGTCAGGAGCGACTAAGCCGGCTACCCTTGAGACAGGTCTTGTGGTCAATGTGCCACTTTTTATAAATACTGGTGATAAAATAAAGGTAGACACACGAACTAAAGAATATCTTGGAAGAGAGAGCTAGGTTGAAAGAAGATTGGAAGACAAGAAAATAAGAGGATAAGAAGAGAAGCAGAAAACATTGAACATTTTACGAGATATAAATTGAACGGTAACAAATTATTCCGAGAAATCCTGGCCTTTTTTTTTCTGTTTCTTACCCTCCTTTTAAGTATCAGTCTGTTTACTTTTTGGCCCAGTGATCCAGGGTTTAACAGCTTTCCTGGTCCTGGGGCAGAGGTCCATAACCAGGCTGGCCTGATCGGAGCTTATCTGGCCGGCCTCTTTGTGGACCTTTTTGGTTTGGGCGCCTTTTTATGGATTTTTCTTTTTTTATATCTGGCTCTTATCTTGTTCAGGTCAAGGCCCAAGCTTAAGTGGTGGAACTGGCTGGGAATAATTTTACTCTATCTTTCTCTTCTGACCTGGCTGGAGTTTCCCTGGTTTAAGCAGGTTAGTTTTTTAAAAGTTTCTGGGGGTGGATTTCTAGGAAAAACAATATTTAATTTAACCTATAAATATCTGCGTTTATGGGGAACAATCCTGGTCACCCTTTTTACCTCTTTACTCAGTTTTCAGTTGATTTTTGCCTTTTCTTGGGAAGCTGTGGGCCAAAAATTGCTTTTTAAGTGCGCAGATTTTTGGACCAAGATTAAAGAAAGACGGCCTAGAAAAAAGAAAATCAAATCGGTTTTTCGAAAACGTAAAGTGGATAAAGAACAAAATGACTCCTCTGCGGTGGAAGTGAAAGAAAAAGAGACTAGAGCAAAGGTTAAGCAAAAAAAAGTCTATTCAAGCAAAAAATCTTCATCTAAATCAAAAGATTTTAAAGGTCACTACTTGCCTCCTGTTGATCTGCTCAGTTTACCTGAGGAGCAAGAAATCAAGGTTGATGAGTCTTATCTGAAAGAACTCGCAGAGAAGGTTCAGTCCTGCTTAGCTGACTTCTCTATCCAGGGAGAGGTGCAAAAAGTTCAACCCGGGCCCGTGATTACCATGCTCGAGTTTAAACCGGCTCCCGGGATAAAAATAAGTAGAATTGCCAGCCTAAATGACGATTTGGCTCTGGCCCTTAAGGCATCATCGGTCCGTATTGTTGCTCCTTTGCCGGGTAGAGATACTGTGGGAATAGAAATCCCCAATGTTCATCGTCAAACTGTTTTTTTACGCGAAATCATTGAGTCAAAGGTTTATACCCAGGGCAGAGCCAAGCTCCCTCTGGCTCTTGGTAAGGATATTCAGGGACAGCCCAGGGTTGCGGATCTGGCCAAGATGCCCCACCTTTTAGTTGCCGGTGCAACCGGGGCTGGAAAAAGCGTTTGCCTGAACAGCCTGATTTTAAGCCTGCTATTTAAATATGCTCCTGACGAAGTCCAATTATTGTTGGTTGATCCTAAACGGATAGAGCTATCAGTGTATAATGATCTGCCTCACCTGGTGCACCCTGTGGTCACAGACATGAGTTTGGCCAAAACCGCTCTGGACTGGGCTGTATATGAAATGGAGAGGCGTTATGAGGCCATGGCTACTTTAGGAGTGCGTAATATCGAAGGATATAACCAGAAGCTGGCTTCATTTGGGCAAGATCTGCCCGAGCAATTCAAGGATCTTAAACCAATACCGTACCTGGTAGTAATTATTGATGAACTGGCTGATCTGATGCTTACCGCAGCCAAAGAGGTAGAAGTAAGTATTGTTCGTCTGGCCCAGTTGGCCAGAGCTGCTGGCGTTCATCTTATTTTAGCTACTCAAAGACCTTCCGTGGATGTGGTTACAGGCATTATTAAAGCTAACTTTCCTTCCAGGATAGCTTTTCAGGTTAGTTCCAAACACGATTCCCGGACTATTCTGGATGCGATAGGAGCAGAGTATCTCCTGGGCCAGGGCGACATGCTTTTTAAAGCCAGCGGAGGTCAGCTAATGCGCATACACGGTGCGTATGTTGGTGACCAGGAGATATCGGATGTAGTTGAATTTTGGAAATCCAGATCAACTCCCAGCTTTGAACTGGATTTTTCCGAGTGGAAATCACAGAAAGAAAAAAGTTCAGGCCCTGGAAACGGGGATGATCCAATTATCGATGACCCCAAATATGCTCAGGCAGTTGAATTTGTCCTTGAACAAGGCAAAGCTTCTATTTCCATGATCCAGCGCAGATTCCGTATTGGTTATAACAAAGCGGCCTTGTTTGTTGAACAGATGGAGCGCGATGGGATTTTGGGGCCGGCAGAGGGCAGCAAGCCAAGGCGGGTCTTAAGAAAGGGGTAGAAGGTAAAGAGGTAAAAGAGTCTGTGGCCAAACCCTTACTTAAGTAGACAATTTTTCATAATTTTTTCCAAGCCTGATTTCTTTCATGCTGGTGCAAATGCCTGGACCCAGCCCTTTGCAAGGCATTCAAGAAACCAGAATCTTTAATCTGGTGGTCAAAATGGGGTTTGGCCACAGACTCAAAAAGGCTAAAAGGATTAACTGGTTTTTATCTCTTTACAACCTTCTTAAAATTTTTGCCTTTTAATCTGTTTTAGCTCAAACCCTAAATCTTAAACAAGATGTGTGAAACAGGAAACACCACTTTTATTCTGGCAAAGATGCCTTCTGGCCCTTGTTCTGGGACTATGGTCTTATAAATTTTTTGTTCCCGGCCTGAGTACTTTTTGCCTCGCATTTATCTTTTTAGCCCCCAGAAAGTTATTTAACAGCTTTCTTTTAATATTATTTTTTCTCTCAGGACTCGGTATCGGGTCTATTTTTACTCCCCATCTATCTCCTTCAAAAGTTCCCCGGCCTGTTTCACATGCGCACAAGGTCGATTTTCACGGAAAAATTGAGAAGATAAGAACTGCTCCTGATCATAAACTAAAATTGTTTATTGAAAATGTTCAGATTGAGGATAAAGGCAGGACCTGGACTTTGCCCGGGTATCTGCTCTTGACCTGGGAGAATCCCCCGGCCATACCTTGGCCCGAGCAGCACATTAAAGGCAAATTAAGAATTAAACCCGTGCACGGGACAGTTAATGAGGGGGGCTGGGATAGCGAGTTTTACTGGCATAGGCAAAAAGTGTTTTTTCGTGCCTATGCTCGGGGCAGGCAGTTAACCATGGACCCTTACCCACGGAATTTTCTGGTTCATCTACGTCTTAACTTGCGGCAGAAAGTTATCCAGGTTCTGGACAAATATTTTGTAGATGAGCCCCGGATTAAAGGGCTTGGCCTGGCCCTGCTCATGAATGACAGGTATTTTTTAAACAGCGAATTTGTAGATAAAATTCGGTTAAGTTCCTTGGGACATACCCTTGCCCTTTCTGGTTTGCATCTTGGTCTGGTTGTTTTTTTGGGTTGGGTTTTGAGTTATGCGGCAGGTTTTGTCTGTCCCAATATTTATCTTTATATTCCTCGGCCAAAGCTAAGTATAATTTTATCTATACCTCTGGTCATCATCTATCTTTGGCTTGGTCAGGCTCCGGTCTCGCTCGTGCGAGCCTCCATAATGTTTTTTTGTTGGGCCTTTCTATACCTAAAGAATAGAAGCCGCTTCATTATTGATGGCCTTTTTTACGCCTTGTTGGTTATCCTCCTTGTAGACCCACTATCCATATTCGATCTAAGCTTGCAGCTTTCTTTTTTAGCTGTCCTAGGCCTTGGCCTGACATATCCTTATTTAAAAACTATTTTTGAGAGACCTTCTCTATCTACAGGCAGGATGAAAATAGTTAAATATTTTCTAATGTTAACCGCAGTAACCTTGATAGCCAATCTAACCTTGCTCCCAGCGCAAACTTGGGCCTTTGGTTATCTTACCCCGCATATTTATCTGAATTTGCTCTGGTTGCCTGTCTTAGGCTTTTTAGTTTTGCCTTTGGGGTTTGTTGGAGTTTTATTTTTATTCTTTCCCTTGCTGGAAAACTTGGGACCATATTTATTTTATTTAATGGGCCTTGTTTTAAAAGGGCTGATTGTTGTCTTGGATTTTCTTGATGCTCACGATTTACTCCATCCAATAGTTACTTTCAGGCCTGGATGGGAGCATATGCTCACCTACTGGTTTGTTTTTCTGGCTTTTATTTACTGGACTAAGCTTTGGCAGCGCAGGATGAATCTTTACCTGGGGCTGGCTTTAATTTTCACCATCAATTTTTCCCCTGTGACCTTTAATAATTTTAACGGGGTAAAGTTGAGGTTGCTGGATGTGGGCCAGGGACAGAGCATACTGTGTGAATTGCCCGGGGGTAAGCGTGTTTTGATTGATGGGGGAGGATCGTGGAGTCTCAGGTTTGATCTGGGAAAATATATCACTTCTCCGGCCATAACCTGGAAAGCATGGCCGCAGATCGACAAGGTATTTCTGACCCATTCGGATGCAGATCATTTGCGTGGCCTTTATTATCCGCTTAGCAATTTAAAGGTGGGTGAGTTTATTTTTAACGGCGTATGGCCTGGAGGGCAGGATAAAGAGCTTTTGACTAGGGCTTTAGACCTTGGAGGAGAAAAGGTTAGGGTGACAGCCCGTGGTGATGTCTGGGATTTGGGCCGTGATATAAAATTACATATCTTGCATCCGACTGAAGGTTTTGTTGACTCCAAAAACAATAATCGTTCTTTGGTTTTGCTTCTAACCTGGAAAAATAGGAGGTTGGCCTTGATTCCGGGAGATATTGAGCGGAAAGGCATTAAGCACCTGTTACGCTATAATGACGCATTACGGTCAGAGGTGCTGATTTGGCCTCATCATGGCAGCCGAGCCAGTTTTTCAGCGGAATTTTACAGGCGGGTCAATCCTGAGATTGTCCTGGTTTCGGCTGGTTTTTTGAATAGGTTTCACCTGCCGCATAAAAAGGTGGTCAACTATTTAAAAAGAATGGGTTGCCGCGTTTTGAATACGGCAACGCATGGTGAAATCCAGATTTCATGGTCAGGCTGGAATAAACCGGCGCAAGTCTCCTGGTTGCGTTTGGCTAAATAGTTAAATGGTTGATTGGTAAAGACCGTAGGGGCACGATGCATCGTGCCCCTACAATGCTGGATATAACAAAAAAGAGGAATTGATGTCTATCCACATCACAAAAATAATCCGTAGCCGACGAAAAACCATTGCCCTGCAAGTAACAGAGGATGCAACTCTGATAGTGAGGGCTCCTTATAGAGTAGGGGGAGAGGTACTCCAAAAGGTAGTAGAAAAGCATAAAAAATGGATTGAGAAGAAGAAAAAAGAAATTCAGGCCAGGAATCTTAAGTTCACTCCCAAAGAATTTGTCGACGGGGAGGAATTCTTCTATCTGGGGCGATCTTATAAATTAACGATAGTTGATGAACCCTATCCTCCGCTCGTGTTCAAAAGCGGATTTTTTCTGTCCGGAAAGTACCTGCCAGTTGCCAGAAAGGTATTTATCGACTGGTATAAACAGCAAGCATATCAGAAAATCAGTGAACGAGTTGAATGGTATGCTCCAAAGCAAGGGTTCAAATATAATAAAGTAAACATCACCAATGCTCAACAAAGGTGGGGGTCATGTAGTTCTATAGGGAATTTAAATTTTTCATGGCGGTTGGTCATGGCTCCGCTTCCTGTTATTGATTATGTAGTGGTGCATGAGTTGGTTCATTTGGAGGAGAGAAATCATTCAAAGAAATTTTGGGATAAAGTAAAAGTTATCATGCCAGGTTATGAGAAATATAAAGACTGGCTAAAGAAAAATTCTTATCTTTTGAGGTTGTGACTGTTTTGACTTTTGAGCATACAAATTTAGGTACAGAGATTGTTCAGATGGCTTTTTTATTATATCTTGCCCGTTTGCCACGACACCAGAGGTGCAGAGAAATCTTTTTTCTGCCAACGAGTTCCTGGCAGGTAAAATCCTTAGACCTTATGGGCTAGTTCAAATAAAAAATTTATATTTCCCTGAGCGAAGCGAAGGGATGAATATTTGTCCCAGGCCCGAGTCGGGACCGGGAAAATACCTTCTCCGTGCCTCTGTGGCTCAAGCGACCAGCGGGAGCGGGCGAGAGTTTAAAAACAGAATAACTATCAGATACATCCCCAGGACAGGCTCTAAACCGTCCGTTTAGAGCCTGTCCATTGATACGGAGCTTAATTTTCAGAGCGGGTGAAATTGCTGTTAAGAAAAAAGATGAGCGGGTTAATAATTGAGGTTTAATTTTTCTCGAATAAGGCCTATATTTTCCTGAGCGGCCATTTTAGCCTGGGCATAGCCCTTGTCTAAAATTTCAGTGACCATTTCCGGGTTTTTATCCAGTTCCTGTCTGCGTTTTTGAATGGGTTCCAGAAACTCATGCAGATATTTTAAAAGAACCTTTTTACAGTCGACACAACCCCACAAGGCTTTGGAGCAATTTTCCTTGATTTCCGCACGTGTATCTTCCGGTGTCATTAATCGGTGGTAAGGATAGAGGTTGCATACATTAGGATCGCCGGGATCTTTTTTGCGCTTGCGGTTGGTGTCTGTAAGCATGGACATGACTTTTTTGGTGATAGAGTCCATATCTTCACTTAAATAGATAGAATTCCCATAACTTTTACTCATCTTGCGACCGTCTAGTCCTGGCAGTTTGGCAGCTTCGGTCAATTTGGCCTGGGGTTCGGGGAAAAAGTCACCGTAGAGAAAATTGAACCTGCGGGCAATTTCCCTTGTTAACTCCAGGTGTGGTAGCTGATCTTGACCGACAGGGACAAAATGTGGTCTGTACATGAGTATGTCTGCGGCCATGAGAACAGGATAACCTAAGAACCCATAGGTATTTAGATCCTTACTAATCAATTCTTGTTTTACTTCTTTATAAGTGGGGTTTCTCTCAAGCCAGCCCAGGGGAGTGATCATGGAGAGGATCAGGTGCAGCTCGGCATGCTCTTTGACTTGAGACTGAAGAAATATGGTACATTTATCAGGATCGAGTCCGGAAGCAAACCAGTCTTTGATTAATTCCGGGACAAATCCTTTAATTTTTTTCGGATCAGCATATTCGCTGGTCAGGGCATGCCAGTCGGCTACGAAAAAGTAACAATGAAACTCTTCTTGCAACTTGACCCAATTTTTGAGCACCCCAAAATAATGTCCCAGGTGTAAAGGCCCTGTGGGTCGCATTCCTGAAACTATTCTTTTCTTTTCCATAGTACTTTGTCCTTACCTTGTTTGAGTGGCTCAGAAGTAAATGGTTGAATAGGCTGTTTCAACCGATCACAGCTCATAACTCAAAGAATCAAACTTTATGAAAAAATCAGGTTGTAAACGAAGGTGACGATTACACTGAACATTTTTTGGAAAACACCTGTGAAAACCAGGATAATTAAAATGAGAAAACCAAATTTTTCCAAACTCATATATTTATCTGCAAAGGATGAGGGAAGAAATGAAGCTATAATTTTACTTCCATCTAACGGAGGAATAGGAATAAGATTAAAGACGGCCAGGATAACATTTACCAGAGTACCAGCGCTGAAAATAAATCCCATGGGAGCAAATACAACTTGATTAAGCTGTGTAGAAAAGAATGGGGACAGAAAGTTGACCAGTTTGAATAAAAGAAAAAATATTAGGGCTAAAACAAGGTTGGCCGCCGGTCCGGCCAGGGAGACTAAAAGAATATCCCGTCGAAGATTTTTGAAGTAAGCAGGATTTATAGGCACTGGCTTGGCCCAACCGATTCTTCTGGTCAAAATCAAAACTAGTGTCCCAATGGGGTCCAGATGCTTTAAGGGATTGAGAGTGAGCCTTCCGGCATTTTTAGCTGTAGGGTCACCTAGTAGATAAGCCACGTACCCATGAGCCACTTCATGGCACGTTATCCCCAAAAGCAATGGGACAGAGAAAATCGCTAATTCTTTAATTATAATAGATATATCAAACATGATTTACGGAGCTATCATCATCCTTTGATTTGGGCAAGAAAATTTGTTGACTTTTAATTTTTATGCGTCCATCCTTGTTCAAGCTGAGGCAACTTTGGATACCAAAAGACTAAATCCTGTTGCAGGGGATATTGGCCAGATATTCTTCAAAAAAATCATCCAGTTCATCACTGTACTCCTGGAGGGAAAATTTTTTATTGCATGACCTGCAATAGAGAATTATTTCCTGTCAGGTATGGTGGACGATTAGGGGCTGCTGACAGGCTTTACATTTTATCTTTGTTTGTGGACTTAAAAAAGATGACTTAAACATTGGCTTGTACTTCAAAATTTTATGTCGTTTAGTATTCTGGTTGTGACTGGCAAGAAGTTTTTGGGCCAATTTTTCTTTAAAGATTGTGTGCTGGATATCACGGCACTTGGCTTGTCCCCTGACTTATTTTTACTTATTTTTGTAGATACACTTGCTCAGGCAATGTCATTAACAAAGAACACGTGTCAAACATGAATAGCCTTAATTTTCAACCCCTGTAATTTTATGAAAAAAATCAGTCGGTTAGCAGACGAACTTATTGAAGATACCTTAAAGGAAGCCGCAGATACCTTTTTTGGGCGTAGAAAAGGTATAGAGCATGAGATCAGTCTATTTGAACAAAAGGTCCGTGAGCTAAGGCCGTTGGCTCAAAGAATTGAGCAGGCAGCCAAGAGTTTAAACTTCCTTCTTTTAAAAGGAAAAGAAGTAGAAAATTTTTGGAGGTATTTAAACGTTGAATTCCCTTTGGACTTTGACCCGGACTGGCGACTAGGGATTACCATTCCTGCCGGTCTGACCATCAAGTCCAGATATGCAAAACTTTTGGTGTACGTGTACCAAACTTTGGCGAAGGCGATTGAAGAGTACACATATGGAAAGCATGTGGAAGATACAGTTATTAAAGGCCGAAAATTGGTGACCGTCAATTATAATTTTTTACAAAGATGGGCCAGTGAAATAAATGAAAAGATAGAGAAAATTAATTATTATCAAAAGCCCAGTGATGTGTTGCAATTTGTCAAGAGAATGAATGTAGAGGAAATAGAAAAGGAAAGGATTGCCGGGGCCCCAATGAAATACAGTCTTGATAAAGACCTGCTCTTAGACAAACTGATTTTTTCAGATTATAAACTAAAAAGATATCCGGATCTCGCACGTGATGATAAAACTATTAAGCTGGTAAAGAGATTTGCCCGTGGTCTGGTTAAAAGGAATAAACAGGAAATAAAGAGGATATTAGAAGAAATAAGCAAATATGCCAGAGAGTTTTCAAAATAAAGATTTTCCCACCTGTCCGGGTGTCTATTTTATGAAGGATGCCCGGAACAAAATTATCTATGTAGGCAAGGCCAAAAATATACGTAAAAGATTGAGTTCATATTTTAGAGACCCTGAGCAATTGCCTATTAAGACCAGGGTCATGATGACCAAGGTCAAAGACATTGATTTTTTATGTACCAATACGGAAAAGGAGGCCCTGCTGCTTGAGGCAAGCCTTATCAAAAAGCATCGGCCTCGGTACAATATTGTTTTACGTGACGACAAGCAATATATCCTCTTTAAACTGGATAAAGAACACGCTTTTCCCACCCTCAGGTTGACGCGCAAGGTGGGCCGGGATGGTGCAACATACTTTGGTCCGTTTACTTCAGCCCGTTCAGCCCGCCAGACCCTAAATGTTATCAATAAATTGTTTAAGCTGCGCAAATGCGCGGACAGGACATTCAAAAACAGGGTTAGACCTTGTCTGCAATATCACATCAGCCGTTGTTTGGCCCCTTGTTGTTTGCCAGTATCTCCTGAAAAATATGCCCGGGCTGTTCGTCAGGTAGAACTATTTTTATTTGGAAAGTCACATGACTTACTTAAGAATCTGGAATCGGAGATGCACAAGGCGGCTGAAGAGTTAAATTTTGAGAAGGCAGCTGAGCTTCGAGACCAGATTCGCGCTGTTCAGAAGACTATTGAGCAGCAGGCGGTCGTTCTGCCCGAGGGAGGAGATTTTGATGTTTTTGCCTTGGTCCCTCATGAAACAGGCCTGGGGATAGGCGTGCTGTTTGTTCGTCAGGGCCGGGTTTTGGACAGCAGAAGTTTTTATTGGCCGGATTTTCAGTTTGAGCAGGAGGAAACAGAGGCCGTTTTGACTAGTTTTTTAATCCAGTTTTACGGGCCCACAAGGTTTATTCCCGATAAAATTGTTTTGCCTGTAGTAGCTAAGGATAAATCCATAAAAAAACTGTTGACTGAACTTAAAGGGAAAGAAGTACGCCTAGTAAGTGCTAAAGATAAAAAGCTTAAACAACTTATAAACATGGCCAGGCAGAATTGTATCGAGGCCGTGGAGAGGAAAAAAGCAGCTGACTTATCTCTTCGGCTGGCCGAAATATTTGGGTTAAGATTTGAGCCTGAACGTATAGAATGCATTGATGCATCTCATCTATCCGGGCAGGGCATGCGCGTCGGTATGGTTGTCTTTGAATATGGTCGCCCCAAAAGAGATGAATACCTAGTATACAAATTTACGGAACTGGAAGGGACCAGTGATGACTATCTCGCCCTGGCCAAATTTATTGAGCGAAGAGTAAGATCCGGACCTCCCTGGCCTGATCTTTTGCTTATTGATGGGGGGAAAGGACAATTAAATGCAGTGCTTACAGCCTTGAAAAGACATGACTGTGATGGATTGTTTATTGTTGCTGCTATTGCCAAAGGACCGACCCGAAGAG
This sequence comes from Desulfovulcanus ferrireducens, assembly GCF_018704065.1. Taxonomy (NCBI): domain Bacteria; kingdom Pseudomonadati; phylum Thermodesulfobacteriota; class Desulfovibrionia; order Desulfovibrionales; family Desulfonauticaceae; genus Desulfovulcanus; species Desulfovulcanus ferrireducens. The sequence continues at coordinate 53,105 of NZ_JAGUQP010000001.1, forward strand.
CAGGGGAACTCTTTGACCAGGTTTTTGTTCCTGGTCGAAAAAATCCTTTGGCTCTTTCTCCGGGAAGTAGAGAGCTGTTGTTTTTACAACAAATCAGAGATGAAGCACACCGTTTTGTTTTGTTCAGCTTACGGCGGGCGGGTAAAAAAAATATGCTTAAAAGCGAGCTGGAAAATTTGCCAGGTATTGGCCCTAAAACAGCTAAACTGTTATGGACCCATTTTCAGAGTCTGGAGGCTATTTATGCAGCCAGTGAGGATGAGCTAGCCAAGTTGCCTGGGTTTGGTCCAAAAAAGGCCCGGAAAATATTTTCAGCACTTCAGAGTCATGTTTCGTGAATTTAAGATTCGTGTAAAATGAGTTTTTAGATTTATCAGACCTCCTTATCCTTAGCTTCTTCAAGCCCTGTATCCTGTTATATTTTAAAAAAAATCGTCTATACGTCGAAATTTTTTTTCTGAAGCAAGTATGGAATGCACCCCGCCAGTTATTCTAATTAGGGTGCACTCGCAGTCTGCACCGCCACCAAATTTTCTCCCACATGAGCCTTATTATTTTTTGATAGATGAGCCCGGATTACCTTTTTATGCTAAAATTTTATCATATTATTTCACAATTTTTCCACATTTGACGTGGTTGGTGCAGCTAGCGAATGCGCCCCTCTAATTACGTCATTCTGAGCGAAGCGAAGAATCTGGTTCGCTACGTTGGAGATTCTTCGGTCGTTTCGCTCCCTCAGAATGACGAGTAGTGAAAAATATTTTTGGATCGGAGTATTTAGCAGAAAAAAATCTCCCAGGTTTTCAATAAATATGAACAAGGGGCTCATCCGCTATTTGTACTGATTTTTGAGAAGCCTAAATTTTGGCATTGTATCTGCTTTATTTTTTGTTCATATTTAGCACTGTCGTAATTAAGCAATCAAACCTGTGCAGCTCCTCTTTGCTGTGGTAATAATCAAGAATCTGGCGGTAATCAGAGGAAAATTCTACTGCGGAATTCCATATCCACTGAGCTTCCTGCCTAGTCAACCTCTCAATTGCTCAACAACTCAACCCAAGTGCAGCCATCGGATGCACCACCAGGCATTTGCACCAGCATGAAAGAAATTAGGGTTGAAAAAAATTATTAAAATTTGTCCTCAGAGTAAGGTTCAGCCACAGACTCTAGTATATAAAGTTAGTACATACCCTTCCCTTTTTAAGGTAACCGTTTGAAATTTTAGGCTTTTTTACCTTAAAATACTTCAAATGAGTATAGGTAATTTATTTTTAATGCATAGTAAAATATTTTTAAATTTAATTCTTGCATAAAAGTCGATATAGTAATTTATTTTTAAATAAAAAGTTTTAAACAATACTCTTAAATTAACAATATCTAATACATTTATTGCATAAAATGAAGGCGACTTGACAATGTTTATTGTTTGTGGAATATAGTTTCCCTCCTCAAAAAGAGAAAGATGCTGATTTTTTAAAAAAAAATCAAAAAAATAAGACTATATAAACTGATAATGAAATTTAGATTGTACTTTTTATTATCTAAAATATTTTTTGTTTTGTGATTTTTATATTAAGAATATTAATATTTTAAGGTTAGATAGAAAATGCCGTTAATAGCTTTGGTTTTGCTTTTTTGTTTTTAAAGATATTAGTTTGAGTTTAGTTTTGCTTTTGGGTGAATATTTTAAAGTAGTGTTGTCTGTGTTTGATGGCGTGGAAGCTAATATTTGTCCTAAAAAACAATAAGTTGACTCTGATTTTTTACAGGCATGACCTTTCTCAGGTCGTCAAGCTAAATGAGCGTCCTTGTAAGGCAGGCAGTAAAAATATTATAGTTGCTTGCTGTTATCTTTATAATAATGTGTTTGTTCCTGTAAAAAGGGAGGTGATACCTATTGGAGTGGTGTAAACCAAAACCATGAAGTTTTTTTGTGGATGCTGACATGATATAGTCGTGATTTATTTTTTGAATAGAGATAGTAAAATTATTTATTTTAAATAAATTTGAAATAGAAAAAGGATGTACTATGAATAAAATTATTCAGAATAAATTGGTTTATTTGTTGCTAGCTTCATTTCTTGTTTCGATTTTCTTTTTTTATGGTTGTGCAGAAAAGAAGCAGGAAAACTCGCTAAGTCGTGTTAAGGAAAAAGGAGAAATTAGTTTTGCAATGAGTGGCGGATATCCACCATTTAATTTTTTTAACGATAAAGACGAGCTGGTTGGTTTTGATGTTGATGTAGCTAGAGAAGTTGCTAACCGTTTAGGAGTAAAGTTAAAGCCAGTCACTACTGACTGGAGCGGAATTATAGAAGGTCTTCGTGCTGGTGCTTTTGATGGTATTCTTGGAAGTATGGCTGTTACAGAGGAACGTTTAAAAGTAGTAAATTTTTCAACTCCATATTATTATTCCGGAGCACAGCTTTTGGTAAGAAAAGAATCTCCGTATACTTCTCCGCAGGAATTGAAAGGGAAGATTATAGGAGTGGTCACCGGGACTACATTCGAGAACGATGCCAAAAAGTTAGGAGCTAAAGATATCAAGCTTTACAAGGATGACACTCAGACACTGTTAGAGTTGAATAACGGTGTTATCGATGCAGTTATAACTGACAGAGTTGTTGGGGTTACGGCCATGAATAGTGGAAAATTCAATATTAGGCTTTTGGGAAGTCCATTGCGCAGCGAAGATATTGCGGTAGCTTTTCGTAAAGATGATAAAGCGCTCCTGTCGGCCGTTGATGAAATTATTTCAGAAATGCATAAAGATGGTACATTGTCCAAAATAAGTAAAAAATGGCTTAATGTTGATGTTACTACCAAGTAAAGTTTTTGAGCTGACCATGTCGCCCAGCGGCATGGTCAGGTAACAGCTAGTAATGAAAACCGAGTTTGTTCGGCATACACGCCGCTATAGGCCCCTTCAGGGCCCTCTAAAGCCTTCGCCTCAATGCGAGGTTCCCCCCATACCCCGAAGGGGTCTCATCTTGGCGTATTTTTTAAGCCAAACCGCTTGTCCATCCTTGTAAGAATATATTTATTCGTCTTTCAATCTGTAAAAATTATCAAAATAAAGGCTAGTCATTATGTATTTTGACTTTTCAGTATTCTTTAAATACTTTCCTTATTTTTTACCTGCAGCACTAATGACTCTTGAAGTGACTGTACTAGGTATTTTACTTGGTTTAATTCTTGGACTTGGTACTGCATTTGCCCGTATATCAAAGAGCATAATTTTCAGCATGCCCGCCAAAGCATACATTTACCTTATTCGAGGTACTCCTCTTTTACTTCAATTATTGTTTATATATTATGGAATGAGAAGAGTACTTGGTCTTGAAGCGATTACTTCTGCAGTTCTCGCTTTAGGTGTTCACAACGGGGCTTATATTGCAGAGATTTTTCGGGGTGCCATCCTATCCATTTCAAATGGACAAATGGAAGCAGCTCGTTCTTTAGGTATGACTCACGCCAGGGCGATGGTGCGTATAATTTTACCTCAAGCCTTTAAAAGGGCCGTACCTCCGCTTGGAAATCAATTCATTATCGCTTTGAAAGATTCCTCTTTGGCCAGTACAATCACCATCAATGAACTTTTGCTCAAATCACAGCAGTTGGCATCATCGAATTTCATGATGATGGAAATGTTGTCCATAGCTGCATTCTTTTATCTCTTGTACACTGGACTTTTTTCTTGGCTTTTTCACAAGATAGAAACTCGTCTGAACGTAAGTAACTAAATCATGATGACTATGCAAAAAGTAATTTTTTTATGAATAGACGCTCCTATTATTACATGCTTTGAGACCCATCTTAGTTGGGACTCGTTATGTCATCTTTAGTGAAAATCCAGGAAATAATATAGTCAGAAAGTTAGAATGCGATTTTTTACGTTCGCATCAAGTCTAGGAGGAAGAAAATGATTAGGGTACAAAATTTACATAAATGGTTTGGAAAACACCATGTATTAAAAGGCTTAGACCTGGAGGTCGAGAAGTCTGATGTTGTGGTTATAATCGGTCCTAGTGGCTCTGGAAAAAGCACTTTTTTGCGTTGCATTAATTTTTTGGAGCCTTTCCAAAAAGGTATAGTTGAAATAAATGGTCAGGTCATCGAGAATGATGAGAAAATGATTAATGCCATGCGTACAAAAGTCGGAATGGTTTTTCAGCATTTTAATCTTTTCCCTCACATGACCGTAATTGGTAATGTTATAGAAGGGCCTACGCAAGTGAAGAAAATACCTAAGGCCCAGGCCATAGAGTTAGGGAGGTATTATTTAGATAAAGTTGGCCTGAGCGAGAAGGAAAATGTATATCCAAGTAGGCTTTCTGGCGGACAGAAGCAGCGAGTAGCCATAGCAAGATCCTTAGCCATGGAGCCTGATGTCATGCTTTTTGATGAACCCACATCCGCTTTGGACCCGGAACTTGTGGGCGAGGTGTTGAAGGTTATGCGTGATCTTGCTGATGAGGGAATGACAATGGTCGTGGTAACACATGAAATGGGTTTTGCTCGGGAAGTAGCTGATACAGTGATCTTTATCGACGAAGGTGAAATTGTGGAGCAGGCCCCCCCTTCTGAAATATTTGAATCACCCAAGGAAAAACGCACTCGGGAGTTTTTAAGTCAAATCTTATAATAACTATAAGCAATGGAGAAATAAAAATGAGAAAGATATATACAGATCAACAGCAAAAAATTGCAGAGAAAATTAATAAGGAAAGCGATAAATCTAATTGGACAGATTGGAAATGGCATCTGACCCATTCAATCAAAGATGTTGATACTGTCGAAAAGCTCTTGGACATTTCCTTTGGCGAAGATGAAAAGAAACAATACGAAAAGACAGTTGAGAAATTCCCTCTTTCGATCACTCCTTATTACCTTTCTCTTATCGATGTGGAGGACTATGCTAATGACCCTATTTTTAGACAGGCTTTTCCATCACCACGGGAGTTGGAAATTGGAAAATATGACATGGCCGACCCTTTGCACGAGGATAAGGATAGCCCGGTGCAAGGAATTACCCACCGCTATCCGGACAGGGTACTTTTTCATGTAAGCAATACCTGTGCTATGTATTGCCGTCATTGTACCAGAAAACGCAAGGTGGGAGATAGCGATTACGTGCCCGGGCGAAAAGAATTGCAGAAGGGGATAGATTATATTGCAAATACACCAGAGGTAAGGGACGTGCTTCTCTCCGGTGGAGATCCGTTGATGCTTCCCGATAAGCAGATAGATTGGCTTCTGACAGAGATCCAGCGAATTCCACATGTGGAAGTTGTTCGAATTGGGACCAGGATACCTGTTGTATTACCATATAGGATTACGGACGATTTGGTGGATATATTAAAAAAACACACCCCGGTGTGGATTAATACTCACTTTAACCACCCACGAGAAATTACCCAATCATCCAGGCGGGCCCTGGCAAAACTTGCTGACGCAGGTATACCGCTAGGTAATCAGAGCGTACTTTTGGCAGGTGTAAACGATTGCCCTCGATTGATAAAGAAACTCGTTCATAAGTTGGTTCAAAATCGAGTAAGGCCTTACTATATGTATCAATGCGACCTGTCTGAAGGTCTTTCCCATTTTCGTACTCCCGTGGGCAAAGGAATAGAAATTATTGAGAGTCTTGTGGGGCATACCAGCGGTTTTGCAGTGCCAACCTATGTTATTGATGCACCAGGTGGCGGAGGTAAAATTCCGATCATGCCCAACTACATTATTTCCTGGGGGATCAATACGGTGGTCTTACGTAATTATGAAGGCGTTATTACTACCTACACGGAACCAAAACATTTCAAAACAACAGATTGCAACCTGGATTGTGAAAGCTGTAATCTGCAGCTTAAGTTTGAAGACGCTAAGGAACATAAGGCTATTGGGATTGAAAAGCTTATCTCTGATTGGGATGAGACATGTAGCCTCATTCCGGAAAATAATGAAAGAATAATGCGGAGAAGCCATGACGCTTGATCAAATATCTACTATTGGAAAGTCACTTGTTCACCATGGTCCTTTGAGCAACCGAGTATATCTTATCAAGCTAACTCAAGAGGATTTTCCATGGATAGTTGATGAGATAGACAGGTTTGCCAAGAAGAGAGGATACACAAAAATTATTGCCAAAGTACCAGATTATGCCAAGGATACTTTTTTAGAATTTGGCTTTCAAGCGGAGGCTTTTGTACCACGTTTTTATTGTGGCCAGAATGACTTTTACTTTATGGGTAAGTATTTTGCCAAACATAGAAAAATACCACGGGATGAGGAAAGGATAAACGAAGTTTTGAAAGCGGCACAGGCTAGATCAAGAGATGCAGATAGTAAACCTATTCCCTCTAAATTCTACTGTTCTTTGATGCGAGAAAAAGATGCTGAGGAGATGTCCGAGCTGTACAAACAAGTCTTTGCTACATATCCATTTCCCATTTTTGACCCAAGTTATATTCGGGAGACAATGTACAGCAACGTGCGTTATTATGGGATAAGAGACGGCCAGAAGCTTGTTGCACTATCCTCTGCTGAAATGGATATGTCTGGTAAAAATGCTGAGATGACGGATTTTGCTACACTTCCACAATATCGGGGCAAGGGATTGGCCGGCTTTCTCCTTCAATATATGGAAAGAGAAATTCACAAGTTTGATATAAAGACAGCATTTACTATTGCCAGGTCTGTGTCCTTTGGGATGAATATAGCCTTTGCCAAATCAGGTTATGATTTTGGGGGTACATTGGTGAACAATACTAATATTGCCGGGACCCTGGAGAGCATGAATGTGTGGTATAAACATCTTGCATCAGTATGAAATTATTTAATTACACTCCTTCCTTTGCTGAAAACAAGAATATTGGACTTTATATTTGGAGAGAAAATTTCAATAGGCGATGAAGGTTATGTGAAATAAATAACTAAAGATTTGGGGTTGATTTTTTGTGAAAGAGGTTTATTATGAAAATACACACTCAAGGTTAAGAGTAAATTTTAAGTGAAGTGCGGAGGGAGGGTAAAATGGAAATAGGATTATTTTTCACAGGACTTATTTTAGCTTCTTGTTTCTTTAGTATAGTTACAAGGTCCTGGAAGTTTATTCAAAAACGTCTTGCTGCATATAATCAAGAATACAAGGATGATTGGTATTACTTCTTCAAAAGATCAGCTCTGACCGGAAAAGACTAAACAATTAGGAAATGCTTTTTGAATTTTTGGAGCAAATAGGATTGACGTTATTAAAGTAGCCGATTTATTTCGAAGTTATAGTATGTACACTATTATGCTGCTCTAATGCTTAAAGTCGCTCTGACATTTTCTGTAAGTCTTTAGTTATCTGCCTATTAGTAAATTCTTCAATTTTCCAAATAGACGTGTAATTGTTTTGTAACTTAGTAGAGAGTCTATTGTGTGGAAGTGTCTTTATTGGAACTAAACCAGTAGCATCTTGTCCGAAGAGAATTCTTCACCCCTTAGATCATAGAACCTTGCTAAAAGATCGTTCACCTTGAGATTTTGTTTCTCTTCTCCCTGAATATCCAGGATGATTTCTCCTCTGTGGAGCATGATCAGGCGGTTTCCTAGGCGTAAGGCCTGGTTCATATTGTGGGTGACCATCAGGGTCGTCAGGTGCTGAGTGTTAACAATTTCTTCTGTCAGTTCCAGGATCTGTTGTGCGGTTTTCGGATCCAGGGCCGCTGTATGCTCGTCCAGGAGAAGTAACTCAGGCCTGACCATGGTGGCCATGAGCATGGTCAGTGCCTGCCGTTGGCCGCCTGACAGTAGCCCAACTTTGTCCTGCAATCTTTCTTCCAGACCGAGTCCAATTTTCTTCAGTTGTTCCCGGAACAGTTCTCTGTCTCTATCCTTTACCCCAAGGCTTAGTGTACGTGGCTTGCCCCTTCTAAGGGCAAGGGCCATGTTTTGTTCAATACTCATGGATGCACAGGTCCCGAGCAGGGGATCTTGAAAGACACGACCAATAAATTTGGCTCTCTTGTATTCTGGCCATTGGGTAATGTCTTGATTATTGAGAACTATCTTCCCATGGTCTGGAAAGAAACTTCCTGCTAGACAGTTGAGCAAGGTGGATTTCCCAGCCCCATTGGAGCCGATAATAGTGATAAAATCCCCTTTGTTTATCCGCAGGTCTATGTTGTTCAGGGCCAGGACTTGATTGATGCTTCCTCGATGAAAGTATTTGGTGATATTTTTAAGGACTATCATTTTTTGATTAATCTTTTTTTGAGCTGTGGGGTGGTCAGAGACAGGACGACTAAGATAGCTGTGATCAGGTTGAGATCACTTGGGGCAAATGAAAAATTGCCCAATTTAAGTCCCAAGGCAAGGGCAATGGCCAAACGGTAGATAATTGAACCGATCAGAGCCGCAAAACAGGCTCGTGGAATGGATTTGCTTCCAAACACGGTTTCCCCGACTATGACTGAGGCAAGACCAGCTACAATAGTGCCAACCCCCATATTTACATCCGCAGCACCCTGATTTTGGGCTATGAGAGCCCCGCTTAGAGCAACAAGGGCGTTGGAAAGTCCTACACCTAGGATTATGATCGAATGAGTGTTCACTCCCTGGCTGGTGATCATCTTCGGGTTGTCTCCGGTAGCGAGCATGGTTTGGCCGAGTTCGGTATACATGAATAGGATGATAAGCAGAGTGATTGAGATGGAAATTACCCCAAAGATTATGGGGGCGGCCAGATACCCGGGGATGCCCATGGAGATAAACGGATCCAGGATAGTGTTTACTCCCAGTAGGGAAACATTAGGACCATCCATAATACGGATATTTATGGAATAAAGGGAAATCATTGTCAGGATAGATGCCAAAAGGTGCAAAATTTTCAGCTTGGTGTTCAGGATGGCTGTGACCATTCCGGCGAGAAACCCTGCACCCATAGCCAGAGCCAGGGACAAAAAAGGGTTTACTCCATGGGTAATAGCAACAGCAGAGATCGAAGCTCCCAGGGGGAGACTACCGTCAACTGTCAGATCCGGAAAATCCAGAATCCTAAAGGTCAGGTAGACCCCCAGGACCATTATTCCATAAACAAAGCCTTGTTCAATGGCTCCGATAAATGCGTACCAGGTCATATTAAGTTAGTGTTGGGTGGTTGTGGTTAATGTTAGGTTTCCTAAATTATGGTAAAATTTATAAAGGGGCGAAGTGCTGTTCGCCCCTAGTGTTTTTTTACGGACTCTCTTACTCGTAAATCTTATCAGCTGCTTTCAAGATTTCCTCAGGCACTTTTACGTTCATTTTTTTAGCAGCTTTTAGGTTTAAATGAAGCTTGAGATCCTTTTGGGTTTCAACAGGTGTTTCACCTGGGACAGCCCCCATAAAGATACGCTTGGCCATGGCACCGGTCTGGCGACCATGTTGGTAATAATCAAAACCCATAGCTGCAACAGCTCCCCGGGCTACGGAATCCACGTCACCGGCAAATAGAGGGATTTTGTTCTGGATGCAGACTTTGACAACTGATTCTATTGCGGAGATAACTGTATTGTCTGTGGGGATATAAATAGCATCTACGCGACCAACAAGCCCTTTGGCTGCCTGGTAGACCTCGCTGGTTTTAGAAGCAGTGGCTTCCTCTACCTTAAAACCCATTTTTTTGGCCTGTTCGTGGATGAGACGAACGAGGGTTTTGGAGTTGGCTTCACCGGAATTATAAATTACCCCGAGTCGCTTAAGATTAGGGTAGAATATCTTAACCATTTTCAGGTGTTGGTCTATAGGTAATAGATCAGAAACACCGGTGATGTTTTTGCCTGGCCGGTTCAGGTCTTTTACCAGTCCTGCTCCTACCGGATCTGTTATGGCCGAAAACAACAGGGGGGTGTTTTGCAGTTTGGGAGATTTTTTGATGGCTTGTGCACAGGCCTGGGCAGACGGAGTGGCAATGGCCAAAACCAAATCCGGATCTTCATCTGCAATCTGCTGAGCGATCTGATTGGCTGTCGCCATGTTGCCCTGGGCATTATGGATATGATATTTTACCTTGATATTTTGTTCCTTGAGGTAGTCTTGAAACCCTTTGAGAACGGCATCCAGGGCAGGGTGCTCCACAAACTGGTTAACCGAAATAGTGTACGTTTTGGCCTGGGCCATGGTTAGTGACGCAAGAGTTAAGATTACAGTGAGTAATGACAGTATTTTTTTCATATCTATCTCCTACTATAAATTAAGTTATTAGAACGCTTCCCAAGCAAGCGAACCAGTATTCTCTACAACAGATTTTTAAAAGCGTAAACCTGTTCAATATAGCCCGTCATGTCTTCCTTTTCGACCGACACGTGAAGAATAATGGCCAAGCCTTTTCAGGCAAGCCTCATCGACTTGTCAAAATTTTTGTTTTTGATGTTTCTTGCATAGTCAGATTGAGGTGCTAAGCTAATTGTTAATGGCATAGATAATATTATTTATTTTTTACCAAATATTGATTTTATATTTTTATTGATATATTGTTAATAGAATTATGTTGTAAGTTTCAAATATAGTTAACTATTTTTGATTGTAACAATAAATGTCCACTTTTTTAATCGTAAATAGTTAGCATTTTGTAAAAATTGTAAATAATATTGTTTCATAGCTGAAAATGTGGGATAGAAAAAAAGTCATGTCTTTAAGAAATTTTGATAACACATGCTTAAGAGATGGCTAAGAATATTGAAGTTAGATGATTTTTTGAGCGCTAGCATATTTCCCTTGATGTTTTTGAATTGAAGAAGTTAGCTATTATATCTGCTGCAAACTAATTAAGTATATATAAACAATGGGAGGAATATTTAAAGTATGAAAACAATATTTTTTACATTAGTATTGTTTTTAGTCATATCATCTCTAGATACTTTTGCTAGAACAAATACTTTAATGGATAAGCAGTATATTTTTACAAATGTTAATGTAGTGTTGTCTAACAATCATCTGGTGTTGGGAGGCCGTGTGTCAGGTGGGCCTTATTGCAAAACTTTAAAGGCAAAATTTATTGTACAAAATAGTCATGGTGAAACAAGGGTAATCACTACTTACATCGAAGACGTTGGTCGCGGAGGACAGATTGTATCTGGAAGAGTTCGAGAATATGGCAAAAATGCCGAATCATGGGATGCATTACAAGTCAGTACCTACTGTATTCAATAACAGGGATTTTGCCGTATATCCTCTATTTGAACAATTTAGACAGTCCAGGCTCGGGTAAAGGCGGAAAAAAATATGAAACAAGAATCAAAACTCAGTTTTAAACTTTGGTCTCTAAATATTTCATGACTTCACTGCTAAATGCTTCGTAACTTCCCCACCCTTAGGTATTCAGTTTTCCTTTCCGTCAAGGTTTGTCCCACGCTCTCTCCAGCAGCTTTAAAAGTGAGTCGTGATCATGGGGCAAGTCTTTTGTCGAGCAATTTTTTTTAACAAAGTTCATTTTTTAACTTTTCCATATTGACATAAACTGTCGAGCAAGATATTTTTTTCACAAAACCATTAACCTAATAATTTCAGGGAAATAAAATGAGTTGAAAATTTATTTTGTGAAAACATGGAGAAATTATGAAAATTAAGAATAGCCAGCTCGACTCTTTTACAGTTATTCTTCTGGTCTTCTTCATAATACTAGTTCTAATTACTAACCTTAAAAACAGTTCGAAAAAATTTGGATATGATAAGATAATTGGACATTGGTCTATTGAAACTTTTGAGAGTCTTCTATCAGATATTCATCCAACAGATATTATTTTTGATTATGATTTTTATATAGTGAAATTTAGTAATGGAGGGTATATCAAAAACAAGCCAGATGTAGAAATATATAATATAAAATCAAAAAATAAACATACAGATAAAATGGAGACTTTGTTAGCATCAATTGATCCTTTTATCGCAGGAGGACAGGCATTTTTATATTTAACAGAGGAAGGAGAAATTCGTGCTGAGGAATCGTTAAAGCAAGGTTCAATGAAAGATGAAGATTGGAATGTATATATCTTGTCACATGTTGGGGGATAAAGCTTATATTATCTGTTTGGTTTCAATAGTTCCACTACACTAAGATAAAGCAGAGAAAGAAGAAGAATTGGCCATTGTGTTGCGTTCCGCATGATTAGTTGCCAAGGATGAATTGGCCGTTGTTTATGGCTGAAAAAAATCAAAACCATCTTAGAAAGTAACTCGAACTGGTGTCCAAGTTTATTGTTTTCATGGCCTTGTCCAAAAGTTTTTGAGAGATTTGGGGCCTTTTTCTGCTAGGCTTTACGATTGTGCCCAAGATTTTGTAACTGCCAGACCCCAACCTAATCGTAAAGATAATATCCTGACCGTTCTAACCACAAGTGTTCAGCAACTATAATCAAGTTGGATTGCCGTAACTGGCTGCTTACCGCCTAAAAGCATCATCATTAGGTTTTCTAATACGAATACCGTGTTTTTCCATATAAGAACGAAGTCTTGTAGCATGATTTTTGTCATCTTTATTCAACTTCTGAAAAATTTTAATAAGTTGTACATCTGTTTTTTTCTCCATGAAGCGCTGAAAATGGATTTCTCCAGCCGATTGTTCAAATTCAAGAGCTATATTAAAAGCTTCTTCTCTTGATGGAGGAGTGTCTAGACATTTTCTGGCAAGTGCAACTGCTTTTTTGTTAGCATCTCTCAGTTTTTGAAGTGATGAAGACAACAATTCTACAGGAAATTTGCCTATAGGCGCAAAACTCTCTTTCCCTGCCCGTATTAAGGCGGCATGGTTCTTTTCTTCGAGCACCAATTGCCACCAGAAATCAGCATCCTCTGGGAATGTAGCATGGAATATAGTATATAGTTTAGCAATGTTATGCTCAAGTTGAATGGATTCATCAATGAGAAGAGAAAATTCTTCTTGCATCTTACCTCCGTTTATGGTTGGAGACTCAGCCTTTTGAATTATATCCATGTTGAGTTAGTATATGGAAGCAATTTGGTTTTTTCGACCATCGGATAGATGTTTTATCAGCTGTTTGAGGTAACGAAGTTGTATTAGATTAGTTTGTCAAGGTGTCCGGAGTAGGTCAAGAGAGAAGTTTCTTTAGGAACCGGTTATTCTTTCAGCCTTATAAGGTAGAAGTCGTGGCCCATGTCATCCAGTACTGCATCAGTTATAAGTTGGATATTTGTAATGGCCATGCCAATTCGATAGGAGAAACAAAAAATCATGTGCAAATTCGTGTCACTTTTTGTCTTTAAAAATAGAAGGATAAAGAAGTTCTTTGTGGGGCAAGTTTGAGACACTAAAAGGGTGGAATTTAGAAAAATTTTGATAAAATTAATAAAAAAGGGCTTAGGTAAATTTTCCTAAGCCCTTTTATCGTTTTTTCTCTACTCTAAAAACGTAATTTGGCCCTTTTTTGGCCCTCCCGAAGGTTTTGATTTCGAGAGACTTTCATAAAGCCTTGATTTTATTTGGCGTCCCCAGGGGGATTTGAACCCCCGTTACCGGCGTGAAAGGCCGATGTCCTGGACCGGGCTAGACGATGGGGACGCATATATATTTATGGCTGGGGGACAAGGATTCGAACCTTGGTTAACGGGGCCAGAACCCGTCGTCCTGCCGCTAGACGATCCCCCAACGCAGAGACAGTATTTTTATTTTTATCCGTCTCGTATGTCAAGTAATTTTTTCATTTTTTTTGTCTAGGTGCAGGCAAATTGAGTTCATCCGTCAACCGGAGAAAGGGGTTAATAGATAAAGGGCTCGAAACTGTCAAGCAATTTTTAAAAAAAATGCCCTGGGTAAAAAAAATATTGGATGGGCTTTAAATAACTACATTAATTGATGCTCCGTGTTTGGTTTGTTTGAGCAGTAGTTCTGTTGAAGTCATGCACGTTTGCGACCCTAAAGCTTGAACTGGGTTTCTGTTCGTCGGCTCATAGTTTTGACTATGGTTATCTTACGGCAACTCCTTTGTTTTCAGTTTAGTGTTTGATGTTAAAGACTCTGCCTGCTAGGATGTCTCCTTGGGGTTGGCAGGCAAAGCGAGCCGCATCCAGGGCTAGCTCTACTCATGATACCAGTACAGGCTTTTTTAGTAGTTTAGAGTTAATTATATCAATAGATTGTGATCGGGTTTGTCAAATTTTGAAATCTGCTTTTCTTTGGCACTGACTCCTATCTACTTTTTTTGTAACAGGCCTTCAATTTTTTTAACTTTTAAAATAAATTTTTGTTTCTTGGTATGAGCTTTGAAGTTTTTGCGTTCCAAGACTGCGCCCTGAATTTTAAAAGAAATTAGGCAGGGTTCCGTCTCCGTGCCTCTACTCCCCCTAAATGTCGCGAGCTAAAAATATTTAAAAAACCTTTCGTCGTATGTTCGCCTTTCCAGAACATGGCGCAAAATTAGCCCGCCATTGTTTTTTGTTGGCGCAAAATTAGCCCATAATAATTTCTCTCAGACAGTCTGTTTTTTTATTATCCTGAAATTATTGAAAAAAAGTTTGGCACCAAAAGTGCTTAATTAAAGGACAGGATGATGAATGAGCATGAAGAAAAGACAATTTGCTTGGCCTGTTACGGTAAACGTCTCGCTGCTATTATAGATAGCGCCTCGGACTTGTTAGTATTTAAATTAAAAGATGATAAAATTTACCCCGCAGGCCATCTCTCCCTCCCGTTAGGAGATCTGCCTGGTATGGTCTCGCTACTGAAATCCTGCGGGGTAGACATTCTAATTTGTGGTGGAATTAGCGGTTGCACCATTCGTATACTACAAAATGTAGGTATTCTGGTCATCCCTTGGATTGCTGGAACAATTGAACAGGTTTTGTCTGCGCTTCAGAATAACAGGCTGGATAAGTTGACCATGCCAGGTTGCCGAAGTGTGGCGGGGGCGGGATGTCATTTTAGAAGAAGGCAGCAGAGGCAAGGAAAAGGAGGAGGTCGAAATGAAAATAGCTATAACTGCTCAAAGCAATAGTTTGGATGCACCTATGGACAGTAGATTTGGCCGTGCCCAGGGGTTTATTGTTTATGATCTGGATAAGGATGAATTTGAATATGTGTCAAATGATCAAAACTTGAATCTGCCACAGGGAGCTGGGATTCAGGCCGCCCAAAATGTTGCTCAGACAGGTGCAAAGGCTGTGATTACGGGCCATGTTGGCCCCAAGGCATTTTTGGCCTTGGAAAAGGGCGGTATTGATCTTTATCTGGTTGGATCTAAAACAGTAGCTCAGGCCATAGATGACTTTAGAAATGGTCGGTTAAACAAAGCCGAGGAAGCAGATAAGCCAGGGCACTGGTAATGTTGAATGTTGAATTAAAAGAAAGCAGGTGGCTGCATAGATACCTGTCTCTAATTCAGGGTCAACGTTCGACGTTTTCTTTCATTCAACATTAAAAAAAGGAGGTAATAAAAATGCCAGGATTTGATGGAACAGGACCAATTGGTCAAGGAGCAAAAACAGGTCGTGGTTTGGGCCGTTGTACCGGTTTTGGCGGTGGACTTGCTAGCAGAAGAGGACTCGGTTTGGCCAGAGGATTGGGCCGTGGTCGGGGACTCGGTTTTGGCCGCTGCAGGTTGGGGCGTGGATACGGATATGGTCCGGCGCTTATGAGTACTGAAGAAGAAAAAAATCTTATCAACTATAGAATAAACGCCCTTGAAAACCAACTTCAATATTTAAGAAAAAGACTAGACGAGATTAATGGCTAAGGGGTTTCTGGTTATGGGCAGGATATTTGTTGTCCTGCCCTTATGAGCTTGTAGCCAAACCTTTTTATAAACTTAATTTCTATGGTTTATTCTAGTCTTGATTTCTTTCATGCTGGTACAAAGACTTGGACCCAACTAAAACTTGCTTGCGGACAGAGCATAATGGGATATTTTAGGTAAACAAATATTCTTTTTATTATCGATAGTTATGGCTAATATCGCAAAATATTTAGCCCATTCATCCCGATGCTCTGTTTTCCCGCAAGCTTCGTTAAGAATGGGTTACCCAAGCCGTTTGTAATGCATTTCAGAAACCAAGACTTTCAGTCAGCGCCTAAAATGGGGTTTGGCCACAGACTCTTATACGTATGTATGTCAAGAAAATAGGAGGGGAGGAATTTTTCCTCACTTCTTAACTTCAGAAAACGGAGGTGGAGCATGGTGTGGAATAGAAATAATAAGCAAGGACAGGGACAAGGATGTTGTAGCGGTGGTCAGGGGAAAGGTATGGGTAGAGGCCAAGGAAAGAAAGGCCAGGGCATGGGCAAATGTTGTACTTCTCCTGGTGCTGTGTGTGTTTGCCCTCAATGCGGAGCCGAGGCCCAACACCAGACTGGAGTGCCTTGTGTGGATACTAAATGTCCGTCTTGCGGGGCGCCAATGACCCGTAAGTTTTAGGAGGTAATATGCGCGTTGCAGTTGCCAGTGGCAAGGGGGGCACAGGCAAAACCACTGTTGCTGTTAATCTGGCCAGGTATTTAATAGGAGAAGGAAAAGAAGTCAGCTTTATTGATTGTGATGTAGAAGAGCCAAATGCCCATTTTTTTCTTATACAAGAATTTGATGAGGAATTTAAAGAATACGTGACGGTCCCTGAAATAGATACTCAAAAATGTTTGGGCGAAAGCTGTAAAAAGTGTGTTCAGGAGTGCCGGTTTAAATCCTTGATCTGGATGGTCAGTGAGGTGCTGGTGTTCCCGGAATTATGTCACAGTTGTGAACTGTGTAAGCTTGTTTGCCCTGCTCAGGCTGTGCTGGATGGCCAGAGAGAGATCGGCACTGTTCGTCACGCCAGGAAGGATAAACTAAAATTTTACAGTGGCCTTTTGCGCATTGGCGAAGCCATGGCCCCGCCTTTGATTAGAAAAGTAAAGGAATATGCAAATCCAGGTGATGTGCAGATATTGGATTGTCCTCCGGGGACAAGTTGCCCGGTGATTGAATCCCTGGAAAGGGCGGATTTTGTTGTTCTGGTCACCGAGCCTACTCCATTTGGCCTTAATGACTTGAAACTGGCCGTAGAACTTACCCGCAAACTAAACTATCCTTTTGGGGTGGTCATTAACAGAGACGGTATGGGCGATGATGCTGTTTTGCGATATCTGGATGCGGAAAACATCCCTGTGCTGGCCAGGTTCCCCCATGTGCAGGAGGCTGCACAGGCCTATTCTCAGGGAAAATTGTTAGTGGATGCTTTTCCGGAATTTAAGGGTTTATACCAGGGGTTGTGGATGGAGATTAACAAGCTGACTGATGGTTTAGGGGGAGCACGATGAAAGAGATAGTGGTTATCAGTGGCAAAGGTGGGACTGGAAAGACCAGTATAGTATCGAGTCTGGCTGCTCTGGGGCCCAAAAAAGTACTGGCAGACTGCGATGTGGACGCGGCAGATTTACATCTTGTCCTGCATCCACAAATAAAAGAAAAACACGACTTTATCAGCGGAGAAAAGGCCACTATCGATCCTGAATTATGTATTGAATGCGGAGAATGTAGAGAAAAATGTCGTTTTGGAGCCATTTCTGATAATTTTAAAGTTTTGCCTGAGCATTGCGAGGGTTGTGGAGTATGTGCATATGTTTGTCCTGCAGATGCGGTCAAAATGTCGCCCAGCCATTGTGGTTATTTATATGTATCTGATACCAGGTTTGGCCCCATGGTTCATGCCAGCCTCGGCATTGGTGAGGAAAATTCCGGTAAATTGGTCACTACAGTGCGCAAAAAAGCCGCTGAGTTAGCTAGAGAGTATGGTTATGAGCTAGTACTTGTGGATGGTTCGCCTGGTATTGGTTGTCCGGTCATTGCCTCTTTGACCAATGCTGACCTGGCTGTAATAGTTGTGGAACCGACGATTTCGGCAGAACACGATATGCGTCGTGTTCATGAATTGACACAGCATTTCAATATCCAGTGCCTGGTTATTTTAAATAAGGCAGATATAAATGTTTCTATCAGCGAGCGGATTAAAGATTATTGTCATAAGGCAGAAATTCCCGTATTGGGCACCCTGCCTTATGATATAAAATTTACACGGGCACAGATTGAAGGAAAGTCTGTAGTAGAGTTTGACCCTCACGGTTTGGGAAAAGAAATTGAAAAGATTTGGCAGAAAATGATGAGTTTTTAGGGTTTACATTTAGGGTTTTGCGTTTATTAAGTTCTAAATTTTGGGGCCGATTTACTGCTCATGCAACTATATACTTATACTTTACAATTATATCAGAATGCCGATTGGGAGACCATACTTTATGGAGTCCGTGGCCTAACACTCAGAGGATAATTTTTCATAATTTTTTCAATCTTGATTTCTTTCATGCTGGTACAAATGCCTGGCCCCAGCCCTTTGCAATGCTTTCAAGAAACCAGGATTTCTAATCTGGTAGTCAAAATGTGGTTTGGCCACAGACTCTATAAATTTCAAAATAGCCAAACACTAGACTCTAATAAGCCATTAGAGAATAAATTTTAAATGAGAGAGTTATTAAAGTTAGGAGGAGAAGATATGGCAGAACACAAATGTGGATCATGTTCGGGGGGAGGTTGCGCGACCCAAAAAGAAGATAAGTTACAGAAAAAAATGGGTCGAATTAAACACAAACTGGTTATTTTATCTGGTAAAGGCGGTGTGGGTAAGAGCACGGTTGCAGCTAATATTGCCGTAGGTCTGGCCATGGCGGGACAAAAAGTAGGCCTGCTTGATGTGGATGTGCACGGCCCGTCTATCCCCAGGCTTCTTAGCTTGAGCAATGAAAAACCGCATATTGAAAAGGATTATATTGAACCAGTTCCCTGGAGCAAGAACCTGTGGGTTATGTCACTAGGCTTTATGTTGCCGGATAATAAAGAGGCTGTAATCTGGCGTGGTCCGGTAAAAATGGGTTTGATCAAGCAATTCCTTGAGGATGTGGCTTGGGGGGACCTGGATTTTCTGGTTGTGGATTGTCCTCCGGGCACAGGTGATGAGCCACTGTCTACCTTGCAATTGATAGGGCCCTCTGCCTATGCAGTAATTGTCACAACTCCCCAGGGCGTGGCCATTGACGATGTGCGTCGTTCAGTGACTTTTTGCCACCAATTAGGGAACCCTATATTAGGTATTGTGGAGAACATGAGTGGTTTTGTCTGTCCCAAGTGTGGTGAAAGGGTAGACATTTTTAACTCTGGTGGTGGTGAAGCCCTGGCGAGGGAAATGGGAGTGAACTTTTTGGGAAGCATCCCCATGGATCCTGAAGTGGTAAGGTCCGGAGATGAAGGATATATCTATGTTAAAACCCATCATGAAAGTGAAACAGCCAGGGCTTTAGGGCGGATAATCAAGCCTATTCTGGAGCTGGCCGGGACACTGCAGGAAGAGCAAAAGGATGTTTCTTCGGTAGAAAGCTCACTACCTGAAGTCGAGGGTAAAGAGATCAAAGTAGCAATTCCCACGGCTGGTGGTGAGTTGTGTATGCACTTCGGTCATTGTGAGAAGTTTGCCTTTGTTACAGCGGATACGGAAAAAAAAGAGATCCTGGGCGTGGAATTTTTAACTCCTCCTCCGCATGAGCCGGGTGTTTTGCCCAAATGGGTGAGTGAACAGGGTGCAAATCTTGTTATTGCCGGCGGTATGGGGGCCAGGGCCCAGAGCTTGTTTACTGAGCAGGGAATTAAAGTCGTGGTAGGAGCAAAAGGTGGAAAGCCGGAAGAGATTGTTAAGGCCTACTTGGATAAAAAACTGGAACTAGGTCAAAATGTATGTGACCATTAAATAATTATGTGCGATTATTAAAAAGAGCGGGCTTGCCCCGCTCTTTTTGTTTTTTCTCCTTTCCTCAATTTAGATTTCTTCTCAATCGATTTTTTATAGCTGCAAGAACTTTTTCTGTTATTATAAATAACCTTTGACCTTTTTGACAATATTGTTTAAGTCAATCGCCTGCAAAAAGTGGTATCCGAAATGTTGCATGGATGGGCTGGCGAATTTTAAAGTTAAGTCAATAGGTTAAATTACAACAGTTTTTCTTGATTCGTCACTTAGTTGAAGAACTTTTTTGTAGAAACTGTGGCCATGGCTAAGTAAAGTAAGCTAAGTGAGAATTAAATTTTAGCTCCGGAGGAAAAATGTCGGAAAAAGAAAGAGAAAAAAATTTGATCCAGGAAATCGAAGAAGAGGTTGATGAAACCATTCACCCGTTTTTAGAAAAAATCTTAAATAATATCAAACCAATAGGCTTTGCTATTGCTGCTATTGTTTTGGCGACTGCTTTGTATTCCGGTTATGATTTTTATCAGCAAAGCCAGCAGGAAAAGGCAACCAATGAATTGGGGAAAATTTTAGCTCAAAAGGACGATAAAGCCAAGGTCAATGCCCTAAAAGGTTTTCTGAAAGTTGCCCCTGAAGAATTAAAAATTAGTGCACAATTAGAATTGGCCAGAATTTATATACAAAACAAGGATTACGAGCAGGCCGCCCGGGTTTTCGGTGAATTGGCAACAGCGCAGGATGTGGATGAACATCTTAAACGCGTTGCTGTTTTGGGTCAGTCCAAGGCATTGGAGTTGAACAGGCAATATGCCCAAGCCCTTGAAGTTTTAGAGAAAAATAAAGAAGCTTTTCCCAAGGAATATAATGAGCAAGTAGCGCAGAGAATAGCGTTTCTGGCTGAGAAGACCAAAGATTGGGCCAAAGCTTTGGCTGCTTATGAAGAGTTAAAGGCAAGCGTCCAAGGTGGCGAGACAAAGTTTTTTGACTATAAGATTCAGACACTAAAGAAAAAAATAACCAGTTAGCATTGAGCAGAAATAACTCCTAGGCAGAGGCAGAGAAGAATTGGTATGGCTGGCTATGTGCAATGAGTAAAAAGTGAGGTCAGTTTATGTCACAGATTTTGCTTGAAGACAGAAGTGGCGAAAGGCATCTTCTTCTGGGTAATGAGGCTATTGTGCGCGGGGCCATAGAGGCGGGAATAGCTTTTGTTTCATGCTATCCCGGGACTCCGTCGTCAGAGGTGCCAGATACTTTTTATCGTTTGGCCCCGCAGGGTGATTATTATTTTGAATATTCAGTGAACGAGAAAGTTGCCATGGAGGTGGCTGGGGGGGCAGCACTAGGCGGGGTACCATCTTTGGTGACCATGAAACATGTGGGCGTTAATGTGGCGGCTGATCCTTTAATGACCCTGGCCTATATTGGCACCCCGGGTGGACTGGTAATCTTGAGTGCAGATGATCCCGGATGTCATTCCAGTCAAAATGAACAAGATAACCGTTACTATGCCCGACTGGCTGGCCTGGCCTGTTTGGAGCCGGCAACTGCTCAGGAATGCAAAGACATGACCAAAGAGGCTTTAAGGCTTTCAGTTAAATATGAGCAGCCTGTTCTTTTACGCACCACCACCAGGGTTAATCACTTGCGCGGGCCAGTAGAGTTTGCAGCCATTGAACCGGTTAAAACAGCGGTAGGCAAGGGTGATTTTGCTAAAAATCCCGGACGTTTTGTTCCGGTTCCTGCAGTCGCCAGGGTGCGGCATCGCGTTTTGCTTGAAAAATTGGAAGAATTGCAAAAAGAGGCTGAAAAATCTCCCTTGAACAGGACCTGGGGCACGGGAAATGTGGGAGTTATTGCCTCTGGAATCAGCCGGGCTTACCTCAAGGATATATTGACAGAACATCCGCAATTTAAGTGTAAAGTACTGGAACTCGGGTTCACCTATCCAGAGCCGGAAAAATTGATTTTGGAATTTTTAAAAGGCGTAGAGAAGGTTGTTATTCTCGAAGAGTTGGAGCCTTTACTTGAAAATAAGGTTAGGGAACTGATTCAAAAAAACAGTCTGGATGTTCAGATTTTTGGTAAAAATGATGGGCTGCCTTTGTTTGGTGAATATTCAACAGCGCTTGTTGCTAAAGTTTTGGCAAAGGCTTTAGATAGTGACTTGCCTCAAGTTAAGCCCTGGAACCAGGATGTAGCTGATCTTCCTCAGAGGCCACCTAATTTATGTCCTGGATGTCCACATCGGTCCACTTATTATGCTGTGCGGAAGATATTTGGTGACGACGCTGTTTATTCAAATGACATTGGCTGTTATACCCTGGGCCTTTTGCCACCGCTTAAAATGGCTGACTTTTTGCTGTGCATGGGTTCATCGGTTTCAGCAGGATCAGGCATGGCTCGGGCTATAGGAAAGCCAGTGGTAGCTTTTATTGGTGACTCCACTTTTTTTCACTCCGGTATAACCGGATTAATTAATGCAGTGTATAATAACCATGATCTCTTATTGGTTGTTTTAGATAACAGGACCACTGCTATGACCGGCCACCAGCCCCACCCGGGAGTCGACAGGACGATACATGGCCAAAGTCCAACCAGCCTGGAAATTGAGCCCATTGTTCGGGCCTGTGGGGTAGAGCATGTGCGTAAGGTCAAGGCTTTGAACCAGAATGCTGTGCAAAAGGCTTTACAGGAGTTCAAAGAACTGAGAGGTGTACGGGTTTTAATCGCAGAAGACCCATGCCCTTTATACGCTCGTCGTGTTTTGGGACGTAAATTTACACAAATAGCTTACATAGATGAGTCCTGTGATAATTGCCTGGAATGTGTGCAGAACTTAGCCTGTCCCGCATTTTACGTTCATGAGGGAGAAGTTAAAATAAATCCTGTTCTTTGTATCGGTTGTATGCTCTGCGTGCAGATTTGTAAGCATATTAAAGGTAAAGTGAGAGAGGCGAAAGGCTAATGGGTTAATGGGATAAGAGGCTAATGAGGGTATAACGCCGAAGTCAAATAACGGCGAAGCAAAATAACGAGGGTAGATAAATGAGCTTGATGCGCATCTTTTTTACTGGCGTTGGGGGCCAGGGGACATTAACCGCTACAAACCTTTTGGCCCATATTGCTCTTGATAATGATATCCAGGTGACGGCCGGAGAGATTCACGGCATGGCCCAACGGGGCGGGGTGGTCCATTCTTTTGTCCTTTTAGGTGGTTATTTAAGCCCAAAGATTTCTGAAGCCGAAGCTGATATTCTTCTTGGCTTTGAGCCTTTGGAAACTTTAAGAGCCTTGAGTTTTTTAAAGCCTGGCGGGGTGATCGTGAGTAGTGAAGATCCTATACTGCCTATTAGTGTGGCTACTGGCAAAGAAGAGTATCCCAGTGTGGAAAAGATAAAAGATAGTTGTACTACCTGCACTGGCAAGGCTTATTTTGTCCCTTGTTTAACATTAGCGTCTAAAACTTCTGTCCCTCAGACTGCCAATATGGTCCTTTTAGGTGCCTTGTTTGCGGCCGGCCTTCTTCCTTTTGACTTTGATGCTCTGGCAAAGGGGGTAAAAACATATCTTAAACCTAAAATTGTGGATGTAAATTTAAAGGCCATAGAACTTGGAGCAGAATTTGTGACCCGTAATTCGTGTTCCGGGTAAACTTAATTTAACTGGTTCAATCGATAAAAACCAAAAATAAATTCAAATAAGATAAACAAGGGTAAGATAAACTGGGCTATGGAGTTTTATTCTACATTATATGAGGTCCTTTTGGAAATTGGCTGCCAGGACTCATTCCACGAGAGTCTGGAAAGATTGTTGCAGAATACAGCCAAGGATTTAAATTATAAGCGCATATCATTGGCCATTTTTGATCCTAAAACCCAAAAAATTGAGTTCAGCATCTATGTTGGCCACCAGAAAATACCCAAAGCCTCATATCTTATAGGTCAGGGGATTACCGGCCAGGTAGTTAAAACAGGTAAGCCCATAATTGTTCCGGTTATGAAAGATGACCCCAATTTTTTAAACTTGGCTTTTGGGCGTCCTTTTCAGGAGTTAAGTGAACTATCATTCATTTCCGTCCCTGTGCTTCGAAAAAATAGTGAGGGCGAGATAGAAATCTTGGGCGTTTTAAGTGTAGATATCCCTAAAAAGAACAAGCAAGAGCTTAAGAAGCACTGTGAATTTTTGCAGGTCCTGGCCCTGGTTATTGCTCGTCATACATCTTTCTTACAAGATGAAATTACGCGTCTAAGTGGTCATGCTTATTTAAAAGATTTATCTCACCCGCCTCTTTCCAAGGAACTAGCCCAGAATAAGATTATTGCTACTTCCAAGGTTATGGCCACTATCATGGGCCAAATTATGCAGGTCGCGCCAAGTAGGGCCACGGTCCTTATTCGGGGAGAATCCGGAACAGGAAAAGAGCTTCTGGCCGAGGCCATCCATAATTTAAGTCCACGCAAGGATGCGCCTTTTATTAAACTGAATTGTGCAGCCCTGCCTTCTGAACTTATAGAAAGCGAGCTTTTTGGATATGAACGGGGTGCATTTACCGGTGCCGTGGGGCAGAAAAAAGGTCGGTTTGAATTGGCCCATAAGGGAACTCTCTTTTTGGATGAAATTGGCGAGCTCAGTGCCGAGGCCCAGGCCAAGCTACTCAGGGCCATTCAGGAGGGGGAAATCCAACGATTGGGTAGTGAAAAGTCCATCAAGGTTGATGTGCGTATTATTTGCGCCACTCACCAGCCCCTGGAAAGTCTCATTGAACAGGGGAGATTTCGTGAAGACCTCTATTACCGAATCAATGTTTTCCCCATTTTTATACCTCCGCTTCGGGAAAGAAGAGAAGATATTTTGCCTCTGGCGGAACATTTTCTGAATGTCTTTTGTCAGGAATACGATAAGAATATCAAACGGATTTCTACTCCGGCGATAGATCTTTTAACCCAATATCACTGGCCGGGAAATGTTCGGGAGCTGAGAAATTGTCTGGAACGATCTGTCCTGATTTGTAATGAAGAAGTAATTCGCACCTATCACTTACCACCAACATTACAGACAGCTGAGAGCTCAGCCACTGATACACAACTTCCTTTTGTGGAGGCAGTGGCTAAGTTTGAACAGGAGCTTTTGATTGAAGCCTTAAAAAAGGCCAAAGGGAATATGCTCCAGGTAGCAAGGGATCTTAGGGCCAGTTACAGAGTGATTAATTATAAGGTGAAAAAATATGGAATAAATCCCAAAAAATATGCGTTGAAGTAGAGTGTTTATAACTCTACTCTATTACTTTTGAGCCAGCGACTTTCATTCAATGGGTGAGATTGCCACGGGCAGCTTTGCTGCTCTCGTAATGACTTAGCGCTCATCCTGTCATTGCGAGGAGCGAGCGTGAGCGAAGCTACGAAGCAATCTCAAACTTTAAACTACAAAAAAACACACAATTTAGGTATAAATTATTTTTGTGAATGTAAGCAGAAGTTGAATCTGCCCGTAAATCAGTAAAAAAGTTATAGTGAGGGTCAGGCGAGTGAAGTGATGTGTAGTGGGTGATAAATGGGAAACTTTTAGTGAATCACAAATTTAATTTTTCCTGAATGGATTCCACTTTTTTCTTCAAGCCACCCTTTCTGCCTTTGCGATAGTCGATCTTTAAATTGACATAAATCCGATCGCTATCGGCCTCCATGGCTTTAAAGCATTTGTCCACTACATTCATAACTTCATCCCATTCACCTTCAATACAGCTGCCCATCGGGCCAAGTTCATAATCTAATCCGCTATCCTGGATGATTTTTACCATTTTAGCCACATAAGGACTTAAACTTGCGCCTTTGCCAAGAGGAAAGATGGATAGTTCGGCGATTGTGCTCATTTTTATCTCCTTATAATGCTAGTGCTTCCCGCCAAAGGCGGGAAGCAATAAAAGTTATTGTGGGCTGCAAGTTACGCCTGTACTGTTCCAGTTGCAGTCTACCTTTATATTTTTAACTAAGATTCCAGTTTGGCTGCCAGATATGATCTCACCAGTTTGGGAGTTTGCAGTCAAAGTAACGTTGCTAGTTCCAACTGTGCAAGTTGTAGAATTGGTTCCGTTATCTGCAAATTCGGCAACTAACTCATTCATGCAGTTTTTTATTGTTGCCTCGGCATTGCCAGCAGCGGCTTTTCCTTTATACTTCGTAAACTGCGGTATAGCGATGGCAGCCAAAATACCGATAATGGCCACGACGATCAAAAGTTCCACCAGGGTAAAACCTTGTTCATTTTTCTTGGCAAGTCTCATGAGTCCCTCCTAATTTGATTTTAAAGATTCACCTTTTGATAGTTATTTATCCATTTTTTGTGCCAAAATAAAAGTTCAATTATTTCAATGTGAATAGGAGGGAGGGGTAATGATATTGGGACAATTTATGTTATTTATAGACAAATTTTGTCCGTTTTAAAGTGTTCGCTAAGAACAAGGATTAAGAATAATAATTTTAGGCCAATGATTTAAAGACAATCTTAAGCCGACTTAAAAGTTCGTGCACATCTTCTTTTGTCGTCATTCTGCCCCATGAAAATCTAATGGTCCCTTGGCCATAGTCTTCATTTACATTCATGGCCTTAAGAACATAGCTAAGTTCTTTTTCCCCGGAGGAGTGGCAGGCTGCTCCGGCAGAGACAGCTACTTCATAGCTAATAAGTCCTGAGATTACATCTCCTGCCCGAAGATTTTTAAAACCAATGCTCATAGTATTAGGCAGGCGTGGTGCATTCTGGCCGTGAAGGATGAAGTCGATGTCTAAATTTTTCAGGCCGGATAGAAAAATTTCCCCTAGTTCCTTTTGCCGTTTTATCTCTTGGTCAAGGTCGTTTTGGGCCAAGGCACAGGCCTGACCTAAGGCCACTAGATAAGGGATGTTTTCTGTTCCTGGACGAAGGCCTTTTTCCTGTCCGCCGCCATATAAAATGGGCTTTAAATTTATTTCTTTGCGGATAAATAAAGCACCAACTCCTTTTGGTGCGTAGAATTTGTGTCCGGCTATGGTTAAAAAATCTGCACCCAGGTCTTGGACATCCACGGGGATTTTGCCCGTGGCTTGAGCAGCATCTGTATGGACCAGAATATTTTTTTCTCTGGCCCAAGATGTAATTTCTTTGAGCGGCTGGATAGTACCTACTTCGTTGTTGGCAAGCATGATGGAGATAAGTTTAGTTTTCTCTGTGCAGGATTCTTTTAGAACATCAAGTTTAATTAATCCGTTGTGATCAACAGGAATGATTTTAAGGTCGATTCCTTTCCGGACCAGGGCTCTGGCCGGATTCAATATGGCTGGGTGCTCAATGGCTGAGACAATTAGTTCATCTCCAGGCTCTAAAAGACCTTGCAGTACCAGGTTGTTAGATTCGGTAGCGCCAGAAGTGAAAATTATTTCTTCAAAACTTGCATTGATAAGGTCGGCCACCTGTTGTCTAGCCTTTTGCATGGCTTTTTGGGCGCTCAAACCATAGGAGTGAGTGCAACCAGGATTGCCGAAGTGTTCATTAAAATAGGGAAGCATTGCCTCCATAACCTGGGGATGGGTTGGGGTTGTAGCATTATAGTCAAAATAAAGAGGGCGCATTTTATCCTCCCAAGTGCGTCTGCAAAAACACAAGTTTTTACAGGCAGTTTTGAGTTTTGGGTTATTTAAACCGGATTTAGGCTGCTATTCTTTTCAGAAGTAGTTTAAAAATCATTTCAGGGCTAATATTACGCATACATCTATAGTCATTTTTGCATCTGTCCTGGCCATGTAAAGAACAGGGGCTACAAGGGTTCTGCAGATGAACAACCATGTCTTTTTCTCCTGAAGGGTAAAAGCCCCATTCCTTGCTTGTAGGGCCAAACAAAGCCAGGACAGGGGTGTCTACTGCCGTACCCAGGTGCATGGGGCCGGAGTCGTTAGTGATTAAATGTTGGGACCTGGCAAGGATGGCGATGGTTTGTCTTAAACTTGTTTTATTGGTCAGGTCCTGGGGATGGTCAGGGATAAGTGGTCTTTTATTTTGTCCCAGAACAAGCCAGGACAGGCTATGCCTATCCATCATTTCAATGAGTTTTAGCCAGAATTCTTTTGGCCAGGATTTAGCCGGGTGTGTGGCATAGGGATGGAGACAGATAATAGGAGCTTGTAAACCTTTTCCCGCCACAAATTCCTGGGCCCAGAGATTTTCCTCCTTTCTCAGATAGACTCTGGGACGAAGGTCGGAAATATTTGGTGCGTCGTCGCACAAAGCCAGGGCATAGCGTTGGGGGACATTTAATTCCAGCCTTTTTTTGAGCAGGCTGCTTCTGGTTAATAGATAAGCCCGCCTGGTTAAACTGAATTTTGGATAGGATTTAACAGGTCCGGGCCAGATAGGTTTTAAAATTTTGCTTCTTAAATTTTGATGTAAATCTAAGAGACCAAAATGCGGACAATCTTTTTTTAATTCATTAATCCGTTTGAGCCAAGCCAATAAATTTAAATCTTTGTTGGTTACCGAGATGGTTTTTTGAACATAGGGGTTGTTATCAAGCACAGGAGCAAAGCTTTTTTTGGTCAGAAAATAAAAGTTTAAATTATATTTTTGGCCTAGATAGGCAAGAACTCCTGTAGTTAGGACCACATCTCCCAAGGCGCTAAGTCGTATTACAAGCCAGTTTTGATTTCTTAAATTCATTATTTAGTTCTCAACTTCCTGTTTTTTCAAATTTTAGTGTTAGTTGCTTTACCCCGTACCCCTTAATCCTTACCCCTAACTTCCTAACTTGCCCCTAATTCTAGATATGCCTGCATGAGTTTTTTAGCCACATTTTCTTGGTGAAATTTTTGCGCGTGGCTGTAGCCAATACTGGCCATTTGTTGACGTAACTCTTCATCTTTTATGACTTTTCCCAAGGCCTGGGCTAGTTCTTCTGGACTATGCGGGTCCACATAAATACTACTCGTCCCTCCTGCCTCACGAAAGCAGGAACCTTTGGAGGTAATCACGGGGGTGTTACTAAATAAGGCTTCTAAAATGGGGATCCCAAACCCTTCATAAAGGGATGGATAAACAAAAACAGTTGCTTGTTGATAGAGAGCAGGAAGGTCATTAGTTGGGACAAAGTCTAAAAATTTTACTTTGTTATCTAATTTTAGTTCATGAATTTTTTGAACTAATTTCTGTTTGTAAGTCTTGCCTTGACCCACCAGGACTAGAGGTACGCGTATCTCTTCGGGCACAAGGCTTAGGGCGCGAAGCAGAGTGATTAGATTTTTTCTGGGTGCAAGGGCGCCAACATATAGAATAAAGTTATCGGGCAGGTGATATTTTTTTTTCACCTTCTCTTTTTCCCCGGCGGATACGGGCGCATAAAAATTTGGATCACATGATTGATAGATAACCTTTATTTTTTGCTCATTGATATTAAAATATTCAATAATATCTTTTTTGGTTTGCTCGCTGATAGCCACAATCAGGTGGGCGTTTTGACAGCTTTTCTTATATTTAAAAGTATAGGCAAGGATATCAAACTTTGAATATAGCTCAGGGTGTTTTAAGAAAATAAGGTCATGGATAGTGACCACAAGCTTGGTCTTGTTTGATTTTTTTATCAAAGGTATTTCATGGGATAGCCCGTGGTAGATATGCAGGTTATCTTTTTCTATGATTTGACCCAAGAAAATGCTCCGCCAAAATGGGTGAAACTTTCTAGTCAAAAAATTTTCAGGAGTGCGGACTTGTATTTTATGATGGGCTAGAAGTTTTGTGAATTGTTCTTTGACTTTGGGAGTATATAAAAAGTAATCATGCTCTGGATAGTACTTGGCCAGAATAGAAATGGTCGAGCGTGAATAGTTGCCCAGGCCAGTCCGGTTTAAAAAAAAGCGCTTTGCATCAAATCCAATGTTCATGTTCTAATTACCCAAACTTATTATTTTTGAGGACAGAGGGCCACCTTGCCAGGCAAGGCTTCTATTCAGTCATTAGTCCTTTTCTCACCGCCTCCCATGCGGCCTTAATATCCCTGGCCACAATATCGGGCCAATTAGGTTTTTGGGGAGCAAGTTTCATCCAGGAATCAGTCAAACATGGCAGGTCTAACTTTTCAGCCTCTTTCAAACCGTGACCGGTGAGCACCAGAATAGAGCTCTTAAAGCCACAATTGCGCCCGAAGAGGATATCAGCCTCTTTGTCACCAATTATAATGCTTTCTTTTGGATCAAGGGCAAATTTTTTCTTTAACTTATCCCACATGAGAGTTTTTGGCTTGCGGCAAAGGCAATTTTCATCAGGCCGGTGTGGACAATATTGGGTGGCTGTAAAATTCACCTGGAAAGTATCAAGTAGTTCTCCAAGCTTTTCCTGAACAGCCAGGTAATCTTCTACCTTAAAATATTTTCGGCCAATGCCACTCTGGTTCGTAATCAAAAATAAACGGCATCCTTGTTTTTGCATGGCTGCCAGCGTTGAGCCTGCTTCAGGGATGAGTTCTACTTCTTTTGGGTCGCTAAGATAGTGTTTTTCAAGGATAACTGTTCCGTCTCGATCCAAAAAAACATTTTTGATTTTCATAGCGATTGTCTTTTTTTTGTGTCAGTCTTTGTCTTTGTGGGTTGTGCCTTTGGCTTATCTCTTTTTTCGTTCAGGTCAAGCTTGCGAAAGTGTTTAAAGTAAACTAAAGTAAATTTTCTCTAATATCTTCAGATATAAAAATTTTGTCACTAAATCAGGGGATTAACAAGGGTGCAAACTTTTAGTCATTTCAAACCTTAGCGCAGGTCAGTCATTTTTACATGTGGGAACTAATTATTGCTGTAGCATTGGCCTCGGGTATTTCAGCAGTCTGTTCAGTTGCTGAGGCTGTTATATATTCTGTCTCGTGGACCTTTATTGAACGGTTGAAAGGTCTGGGTCGCAAAAGTGGTCAGGTATTACATGAATTACGTTCGAATATAGAGCAGCCCATCACGGCAATCTTGACTTTAAATACCATTGCTAACACTGCCGGAGCTGCTGTGGCCGGGGCTGCCGCGGCAGAAGTCTTTGGCCAGGAAAATCTTTTTTATTTTTCTATTTTTTTTACTCTTTTTATTCTTATCTTTTCAGAAATTATCCCCAAGACTATCGGGGTTGTCTATAACGAAAAGTTAGCCCCGGTCTTTGCCAAACCTCTTTTATATTTAGTCCTGTTTTTAAAGCCAGTAATAAATCTGTGTCGTTTTCTGGTTAAGTTTATTGAGAAAAAAAAGGTTACTCCGCCCGTTTCGGAAGAAGACTTGCTGGCTGTTATCAGCCTGACTCGTAAATCCGGAGCCATCAAACCCTACGAAGAGCAGTCTATTCAAAATATTTTGTCCTTGGACAAAAAAACAGTCAAGGATATTATGACTCCGCGCATGGTGGTTTTTTCTTTGCCGGCCCACCTGACTGTTGCCGAGGCCAGGAAGGCCAAGACTATATGGCCGCATAGCCGCATCCCTGTGTACGCAGACGATGATCCTGAAGATATTGTGGGTATAGTATATCGTCGCGAGGTTCTGGAGGCTCTGGCTAACGACCAGGATGAGTTAAAGCTTGAGGACTTGATGAAACCTGTTCATTTTGTGTTGGAGAGCTTGACTTTAGATCGCTTACTGATCAAATTTCTGGAGTCGAGGATGCATTTATTTGTGGTTTTGGATGAGTACGGCGGAGTTGCTGGGGTAGTTACTTTAGAAGATGTGTTGGAAGAAATTTTGGGGAAAGAGATTGTGGATGAAACCGATCAAGTAGTGGATATGCGCCAGTTGGCCCGAGAACAGCGTAAGAAGTTAATAGGTAACTGATTTTAGATTCTTTGCTTTATGGACTTAAATTGTGCGTTTTTTTGTAGTTTAAGTTTGAGATTGTTTCGTCGCTTCGCTCACGCTTGCTCCTCTCGATGACAGGCTGAGCGCTAAGTCATTGCGAGGGCAGCGATGCAGCCCGTGGCAATCTCACCCATTGGAAGAGAGTTGTTGGTTCAAAATGCACTTTTATTCCAATATGTTTAATGCAAAACTCAATTAAAAATCGTTCAATTTAGGATGGAAATATAGTTAAAGCCTATATTTCGCATAGAATGTATAGGGGGAGTTGAGAGTGGGTAAAAAAAATAACCAAAAATGGATATATATCGTAGCTTTCGTCCTTGTTTTTTCCGGCATAGGATACTTGGTTTGGTCCGGGCTTTCGCAAAACAGTGTCTATTTTTTAAAAGTTTCAGAAGCCCTGGCCATGGGGACAGAAAATTTAAGTCAGGCGCGGCTATTTGGTAAAGTATCAGCAAAAGAAATTATCAGGGAAGAAAGTGGGTTGGGTGTGACCTTTAACCTGGTGGACAAGGACGATCAATCAAAGTTCATAAAAGTTAAATACTCAGGCGCTGTGCCTGATACTTTTAAGCCAGGTGTAGAGGTGATTGTGGAGGGTAAGATTGCATCAGATGGCCAATTGTTTTTGGCCAAAACCCTTATGACCAAGTGCCCATCCAAATATAAGAAAAAGGCTCCTTAGGGAACGCCCATGCAATCCCGTCAGTGGCGGGATTGATGAAAGAACTGGGGATCAGGATGGGTGAGCCCATCCTCTTTTTTTATATTTAACTAAGCTAAAGTAAGGTGAACTAAAAATGCATTTTATTGCCTTTTTTTCTCTTCTATTATCGCTTTTGGTTCTGATTTTGTTAGGTGGGGCAGGTTTTTATCAAGTATTAAAACGAAATAATGGCCAGAGTGAGTTAAATATACTCGCCTGGATGGAACGGGGCCAGATAGCTTCATTAGTGTTAATTAGCCTAAGCTCTGTAATTCTCTTTTGGGCCTTGGGCATAAGGGATTTTTCCTTTGCTTATGTCCATGATTATACAGATGAGTTCTTGCCTTTATTTTATGCACTGACAGCCTTTTGGGCCGGGCAGGATGGTTCTTTTCTGTTTTGGTCCTGGGTTTTATCTATCCTGGGCTTTTGTTTTATATTTTCACCAACGTATAAAGAACTAGACTCGAAAACCAAGGTCTTCTTCTGGGGATTTTATTTTTTGGCTGAGGCCTTCTTTCTACTTATGCTTACCGGCCCCAGCAATCCGTTTTTAAAAATTGTTCCTACCCCGACGTCTGGTAAGGGCTTGAATCCGCTTCTCCAAAATCCAGGCATGATATTCCACCCGCCACTTTTATTTTTAGGTTATGCTGGCTTTACCATCCCCACTTGTCTGGCTTTTGCCAATTGGGTTACTGGTGACCAATTTTCCTGGATGAAGCAGGGACGTAATTGGATTTTATTCGCCTGGATCGCTTTGAGCGCAGGTATAATCTTAGGCGCATGGTGGTCTTATATGGAGCTTGGCTGGGGTGGATATTGGGCATGGGATCCGGTTGAAAACGCATCGTTAATACCCTGGTTGATAAGCACGGCCTATTTACACACAGCTGTAATCGGCCGTCAAAAAAGAGCCCTGGCAAGGACCAATTTATTTTTTATGGCCTTAAGCCTTATTAGCTGCTTTTTTGCCACTTTCTTGGTGCGAAGCAACGTTATTGATTCATTGCACGCCTTTGGCAGTAAAGGAGTAGGAGTTCCCCTTTTATGGTTGATGTTTCTTTCGTTTCTAGTCACATTTTTTCTAATGTTCACAGTAAAAGAAAACAGTAAGGCGATGGATGCTCCCCTGAGCAGGCAGGGAGCCATGCTTCTTTTTAGCTGGCTCTTTATAGCTCTAGGGTTGATTGTCGTTCTGGGAACCATGTGGCCTGTAATCTCCAGCCTCTGGACCAGTAATACAGTAGGTCTTGAGGCCGGTTTCTATAACCGAGTCTGTCTGCCTTTATTTGTAGTTATGTCCCTTCTCCTTTGTATCTGTCCCTGGCTGAAATGGAAAAAGGGGCTAACGGATCCGAAATTTGGTTTTATAATAGCACTTTTTTTGCTCTCCAGCTTTATAGTTCTGTGGATATCAGGAATTAGAGACATCTTACCCCTTTTGGGTGCCGGTTCAGCCATAACTATTTGCCTGTCTATTGTACTCCTTTTTATCCGCCAGCAGGCATTAAGGAGACAAAGGGTATATTGGGGTACTTATGGAGTACATCTGGGTATAGCCTTGATCGTTCTGGGCATTTCTTTTTCTGGTCCGTATAAACAGGAAAAAGAAGTTATCTTATCCCTGAATAAAACAATGTCCATAAAAGAATATGAAGTAAAATACATCGATTTTAAAGAAAAATTTACTCCAGGCATGGCCATTTACGAGGCTAAGCTGGAAGTTTATAAAGATGGAAAAAAAATCGGGGAGCTATTTCCGCAAAAAAGGATTTATCGCAATTTCGAACAACCATTTGCCGAGGTTTCTGTCTTGCCCTCTTTGGGTGATGAACTTTACGCTACCCTTTTAGGTTTTGATGAAAGTAAGGTTATAAGTCTGAAAATTAGTGTCAATCCCCTGATTAACTGGATTTGGATTGGCGGGACCATTGTCTGTATTCTTGGCTTCTTAGCGATGAACAGGAGAGGGAAGTTGAGAGCTTAAAAGATGAGTGTAAAAGAATTCAAATCTGTTGCCAGGGCCAATACCCCTAAGCCTGACGCAGAGCTCCCGGCCAGGCAGTTGTTGGTCAGCTTAAAAAATATAGCTCATTTTTTTGGCCAGAGATTGATTTTTAAAGATATAAATCTGGAAATCCTCTCCGGACGTGTTTATATTTTGGCCGGACCCAATGGCGCGGGTAAATCAACATTGCTTAAAATTATGGCCGAGATCATTGAGCCCAGCCAAGGAGAAGTGAGGCTCACACTTCCCAGGGAGCAGATTGCCTATCTCGGGCATCAAACTTTTATTTATTCTTCTCTTTCCGCCCTTGAAAACCTTAACTTTTGGAATTCTATGTATGGCTTGAGTCTTAGTGAAGAAGAACTTGTTCAGATATTAAAACGCGTTGATCTGGGGCCATTTGTATATGAGAAAGCAGGAAATTTTTCTCGCGGGATGGCCCAGAGGCTCAGTCTTGCCAGGGTTATCATGCTAAAACCCAGGCTTCTGTTTTTAGATGAACCAGGCACCGGTTTGGATAAAGACTCCCGTGATCGTTTGATTTCAGAGATCGAAATAGCCCGTAACGATGGCGCAGGAGTTGTTTGGATAAGTCATGATATTGAAGAGTTTTCCTTTTCTGATCATATCTTTTTTCTTCAGGGGAAAAAGATTGTCTTTTCCGGACCAAGCGAGGATTTTTCTTTAGAGGGTGCCAATGACTCTTAAAACCTGGGCTATTGTCCGCAAAGACCTGCAGCTTATCTTCTCTGGTGGAGGAGGGCTGGTTCAGGCCGTTCTTTTGGGGTTGCTACTCATTTTTGTCTTTAGTCTGGCCAATCCTGTGGGCGAAAAGGTTTCGCCTCAGGGGGCGGCAGCCATCTTCTGGCTGGCTTCAAGCTTTGCCCTTATCCTTGTATTTAATACTTTGTATTCTGTAGAGGAGGAAAATCTCTCCCGCATTGGTTTGATTTTGGCTCCAATTCCAGTGCAAATGATCTGGGTAGGCAAGGCTGTGGCCGGAGCTTTGCTCCTGCTCTTGGCCCAGATAGTTTTTTTGCCAGCAGTGGTCGTGTTTTTAGGGCAAGAAACCCTGATTTCCTGGCCAAAGGCCCTGGTTTTACTTTTGGGCGTAGACTGGGGGTTAGTTAGTATAGGCTCACTTTTAGGTGCTGTTTCTCAAGGCCATAATACCAAGGACTCTCTTTTGAGTATTATAGTTTTTCCTCTTCTTATCCCGCTTCTTCTGGCCGGAATTCGTCTAGGTGCTTTATATTTTGGGGCAACCTTAGAGAGTCCCGGGTCCTGGTTCGGCCTTATTTTTTCTTTTGACGCCCTGTTTACCGGAGCTGCGCTTATTTTATTTCCTTTTATCTATACCGGGGAATAGAGAGCCTGTGGCCAAATCCTATTTTAATCGTTGATTGAAAGTCTTGATTTCTGAAATGCATTACAAATGGCTTGGGTAACCCAATCTTAGTGAAGCTTGCGCAGAAACAGAGCATCGGGAGGAATGGGGTAAATATTTTGCGATGCTGACCATAACTATCGGTAATAAAAAGAATATTTGTTTACCCAAAATATCCCATTATGCTCTGTCCGCAAGCAAGATTTAGATTGGTCCAAGTCTTTGTACCAGCATGAAAGAAATCAAGACTATAATAAACCATGGAAATGTTGATAAAAAGGTTCGGCCACAGGCTCTAGAGTCGGGGTGACGAACAGGGCGAATGGGAAGAATGTAGAGGAATTTGGGAAGATAAGTTAAGGGATTTACAAAGTTAACAAACTCAAAAGGAGTGTAGTTTGTCCGCAACACTTGCAGTATTAGCTTTGATTGGCCTGATTGCATCCCAGTATTTCATCTGGGTCTATGCTCCACTAGAAGAAACAATGGGTTTAGTACAAAAAATATTTTACTTTCATCTTCCTCTGGCTTGGTGGGCCTTGTTCAGCTTTTTTGTGGTTTTTGCGGCAAGTATTTTATTTCTGTTAAAAGAGGATAGTAAATGGGATGCCTTGGCGGGAGCTTCTGCGGAATTTGGCGTGGTGCTCAGTACCTTGGCCTTGATAAGCGGATCTCTTTGGGGTCGCGCTGCCTGGAATACATGGTGGACCTGGGACCCGCGCTTGACCACGACTTTAGTCATGTGGTTTGTCTACAGCGGATATTTAGTTTTACGAACTGCCCCCTTAAATGAACAGAAAAGGAAAAAAATTTGCGCTGCTTTGGGTATAGTTGCTTTTTTGGATGTCCCCCTGGTCTTTTTTTCGGCCAGGCTTTGGCGTAGCATTCATCCTGCTGTCTTTGCTGCTAAGGGGGGAGGATTAGAGCCTGAAATGTGGCATACTGTAATTAT
This sequence comes from Desulfovulcanus ferrireducens, assembly GCF_018704065.1. Taxonomy (NCBI): domain Bacteria; kingdom Pseudomonadati; phylum Thermodesulfobacteriota; class Desulfovibrionia; order Desulfovibrionales; family Desulfonauticaceae; genus Desulfovulcanus; species Desulfovulcanus ferrireducens. The sequence goes on from NZ_JAGUQP010000001.1 coordinate 89,735, forward strand.
TTGCGTTATTGCTTGGGGTTTTTTGACTTTATCTGTTATTGGGCTGCGTTGGAGACAGATTATAGTAGAACAGAGAGTAAAAGATTTAATCAAGTTTTGATGTTACATTTTAGAGCCTGTGGCCAAACCATATTTTGATTACCAGATTTAGAAATCAGGATTGAAAAAAATGAAATATTGTCCTTTTAAGTAAGGCTTGGCCACAGACTCTTTAGCGTTCAACTTTTAACTTGGGAGTAGTGGGGAGAGAAGTGAAGTATTTGATTATTAGCAATGTAATCATTTGGCTGGGAATCGGTGGCTATCTATTTTTTCTGGCCACCAAGGCAAAAAAGTTAGAAAGAAAACTTAAGCAATTGGAGTTATTAAATAATGAGTAGGGCATTGAATCTAATAAATGTTCAAAAAACTGTAAGTCTTTTTGGTTTAGGGTGCTTGCTTCTGATTTTTGTTTCTTCACTTGTTTATAGAGTAAAATCCCCTTCTCTGACTCTTGTTGTCCATAACAAGCAGGAACAGGCCCAGAATCCCATGATGGAAATAGTCACTCTAATGCAGACGCTGGAAAAAGAACCTAATAATATCCAAGTCTTAACATCTCTTGGAAACAGATTTATGTATATGCGTGCTTGGGAAAAGGCCATGGATTTTTGGGGCAGAGTTTTAGCCATTGAACCAGAGAATAAAATGGCTTTGAATCAGATAGGTGTCTGTTATTTTGAGCTAGGTAAATATCCACAGGCAAGAGATACATTCTTAAAATTAATTAAAATTGATAACAAAAATTACAGAGCTTACTATAACCTGGCTATCATATACAAATATTATCTAGATAACAAGGATGAGGCCAAGAAGTATTTACAAAAAATCTTAGACATGCGACCTGACGATAAAGAACTCTTAGAAGCAGTGCAAAGAGAAATGCATAGTCCAAAAAAAGATTAATTTTAGATTTTGGCAGGTTACCTGATGCAACTGCAATAATTAAAATTTTACAGTTTTGACAAACATCTTCATCTTGTAACCTGTTCAAATGATTCAACATTCATCATTCAAAATTCAACATTGCCTGCAAAAAGCCCCTTTTTGCAGGCGCATCTTACCTGTTTGTGAAAGAATTAAGATAACAAGAACAGGATAGAGGACTGAGGACGTTGAAAATACTTTTATGGCAGAAAATTCAAAGATGTTGAGTTTTTTTTGATGAAGAGCCTGTTTTTTTGAGGGATACTGGGGCTCAAGGAAAGAATGCTTGGAGGATAAGAAATCAAAAAATTTTATAGTCTTGATCTTGTGTCATATCTAAAGCCGTGCTGACAAAATTAAAACTCTAAATAATAGTTCCTCAACCCAGACAGTTTGTTTGACAGGTATTATTGCTTGATGATAGCTACGCAGCACTCAGTAACCGAAGGTGAATAGAGGGCTTGATGCTCTAAAAATATCATAAAAATCTTAGGAGGTTAAGATGAACAGAATTTTTGCAGGCAAGATGTTGGGCCGCTTATTTTTATCCGTGGCCCTGGTTGTCCTTGGTGCAGGCTTGGTTTTTGCTGGGGAAACAATCAAAATTGGTGTGGCAGGTCCGCATAGCGGCGACTTGGCCTCTTATGGTTTGCCTTCAATAAATGCAGCAAAATTGGTGATTGACAAGTATAACGCTAAAGGTGGCATTTTAGGTAAAAAAATCGAAATTGTTAAAGAAGATGATCAGTGTAAACCCGAGTTGGCAACTAATGTTGCTACAAAGCTTGTTTCTGATGGTGTTGCTGGGGTAATTGGGCATATTTGTAGTGGTGCTACAAAGGCTGCTTTGACTATTTATAAGGATGCTAAAATCGTAGCTATCTCTCCTGCTTCTACCAACCCACCGCTCACTCAAAGCGGCATGTATCCCAATTTCTTCAGAACCATAGCTCCAGACGATGCCCAGGCAAAACTGGATGTTGACTTTGTCTTGAATTATTTAAAGGCGAAAAAGGTTGCCATTATTCACGACAAGGGTGATTACGGCAAGGGACTGGCAACAATGGAGAAAAAGTTTATAGAGCAGGATGGTCGGGCTAAAGTAGTTCTCTTTGAAGGTGTGACCCCGGGCGGTGTTGATTACTCAGCAGTAGTACAAAAAATCAAAAGGGCAAAACCGGATGTCGTGCTTTTTGGCGGTTACCATCCAGAGGCATCTAAAATTGTGACTACAATGCGTAGAAAAAGAGTCAAAATTCCTTTCTTGGCAGGTGATGGAGTAAAAGATATATCTTTTATTAAAGTAGCTGGTAAATATGCTGAAGGCGTTTACGCGTCTGGACCAAGAGATGTTTCCAATAATCCGGAGTATAAGGAAGCAGTTAAAGAACACAAAAAAGTTTTTGGCACCGATCCTGGACCTTTCTTTGAAAATGCTTATGCAGCAACAGAAGCCCTGTTAAATGCCATTGAGAAGGCTGGTTCAACAAAATATGAATCTATTGTAAAAGTTTTACGTACTCAGTATGTAAACACCCCATTAGGCAAAATTAAATTTGATGCAAAAGGTGATGCTGAAGGCGTAGGATTTTCTGTTTACCAGGTTCAAAATGGTAAATTTGTAGAGGTTAAATAGGTATAACCATTGATGACTCTGATGCGTCTATCCTACCTTGAACGGATGGGCGCATCATATTTTATACCTAAGTACTTATGTCTCAACCAATAACTTAAAACTAAAAACATCACAGTTAGAGAAAAAAATGGATTACTTTCTCGAATTATTTTTTGGGGGCTTAACAAAAGGTAGTATTTACGCATTAATCGCCCTGGGCTATACCATGGTCTATGGTATTATCGAACTAATAAATTTCGCCCATGGTGAAATCTATATGATTGGAGCCTTTACAGCGTTAATTGTAGCCGGAGTTTTGTCACTTTTAGGTTTAAATACAGTCTCTATTCTTATCCTAGCAACCCTGATTGCTGTAGTTTATTCTTCTGCTTTATGGATATACCGTTGAGAAAATAGCTTATAAGCCTTTGCGTAATGCTCCAAGGCTATCGCCTCTCATTAGTGCTATAGGGATGTCAATTTTTTTGCAGAATTATGTTCTGCTCGCTCAGACTTCAGATTTCTTGCCATTTCCCAATCTTATTCCTGAATTTGAGTTTATGGAGCCATACTATCATATTATGGGATCAGCTGAGCTGGTGATAATTTTGACCACCGCCGTAGTCATGGTTTTATTGACTTTTTTGATCAAGTTTACCCGTATTGGAAAGGCCATGCGGGCAACTGCACAAAACAAGAAGATGGCCATGTTGACCGGGGTCAATGTGGACCGGGTCATCTCTATGACTTTTGTTATTGGCTCGGCTTTGGCTGCCATAGGTGGAGTTTTGATTGCCTCCTATGTTGGACAAATAAATTTTTATATTGGGTTTATTGCCGGAATTAAGGCTTTTACCGCTGCAGTACTAGGAGGAATTGGTAGTATCCCTGGCGCAGTTTTAGGTGCGCTTGTTCTGGGCTGGACAGAAAGTTTTGCAACTGGCTATGTTTCCAGTGATTATGAAGATGTATTCGCTTTTTGTCTTTTAGTATTAATCCTCATTTTTCGTCCTGCAGGTATATTGGGCAGGTCAACGACACAAAAAGTTTAGCTTTTGTTGATTGGTTGAATGGTGAAATGGCTGAAAGGTTGATTGGTTTATTGGCACATGTGAATTTAGAGCAACATTTTAATTTTTAGTAGTTACAGACAACTACAAACTAATCAACCACTCCGCTAATAACCAATTAACTAATAAACTAATTAAACCAGTATAGAGGAGCTAATGTCAGGCTTAAAAAAATCCATTCTTGTTTCTTTATGGTTTATGTTTCTTACTTTTCCCATCATGGTGATTCGGGTGGATACTATTGAGGGTATTGTCCAATGGAGGTGGAAGAACCTGCTCTTCGTGGGAGTGGGAAGTTTTTTTCTTTCTTTTTTGTGGCGCTACCTTCTAGAGAGAAAAGAGAAGGGCGCAAAGAAAAAAGAAATGGGCCAGGCAGAGCTTAGCTTGGTGCAAAAAATAGTATCTGAACCTCGCTACAGTCGGCCCGTTTATTTTTTGTTTTTAATTTTTATCCTGGTTTTTCCTCTGATTTTTTCTACTTACCAGACCAATATAATGATCTCGGCTTTGATCTACGTTCTATTAGGCCTGGGTCTAAATATTGTTGTTGGTCTGGCCGGACTTTTAGACTTGGGATATGTGGCCTTTTATGCTGTTGGGGCTTATTCTTATGCCTTATTAAACTATCATTACGGGTTAGGTTTTTGGACAGTCTTACCCATCGGTGGTTTTTTAGCTGCTATTTTCGGTATTATATTGGGTTTTCCTGTCTTAAGGCTACGTGGTGATTACCTGGCCATTGTCACACTGGGCTTTGGAGAAATCATCAGGCTGGTCTTGGAGAACTGGGATGAATTTTCTTTTGGCCCCAGTGGAATAGCCAATATTCCCAGACCTGGTTTTTTTGGCATTGATTTAGATGTTCAGTCGGCTACTATTTATATTTATTATTTAATGGTTATTATGGCTTTGATAACCATATTTGTGGTCAACCGGCTGCAAAACTCCAGACTGGGTCGGGCCTGGCTAGCATTAAGAGAAGATGAAATTGCATGTCAGGCTATGGGTATTGATAAGATAAAAACTAAACTCACCGCGTTTGCCTTAGGCGCAACCTGGGCGGGTTTTGGAGGCGTAATATTTGCTGCCAAGACAACCTTTATCAATCCAGCCAGTTTTACTTTTCTTGAGTCGGCCATAATTTTGTCCATTGTCGTTCTTGGTGGCATGGGATCTATTGTTGGGGTTATTTTAGCCGCATTTATTATGATTCTTCTACCAGAATATTTACGTGCCTTTTCAGATTATCGGATGCTGATATTTGGTGCCTCAATGGTCTTGATGATGGTTTTTAGGCCGCAGGGACTTATTGCCAATGTGCGGCGTAAATATGAGTATAATACTAAAAGTCGATTGGACGCCGCTTCAAAAAACAGCACGACCTAATTGCCGCACCAGTCAGCGACAATATTAAATGTGAAATACTGAGAAAGTAAAAAAAATTTTTCGAGTACTCTTTGACCTAGCATTAGAGTCTTTGCAGGGTGTCAGACTGGCTTAATTTTGTATGAGTTTTTAAAACCTTAAAACATAAAACTAAAAATTGTTTAAGATATGCAGCCAATACTAGATGTTCAAGGAATGAGTATGGATTTTGGGGGCTTACGGGCTCTTAACAGTGTGGACCTGCAGGTCCATCCAGATGAGATAGTTGCGTTAATCGGCCCTAATGGGGCGGGGAAAACTACATTTTTTAATTGTATTACAGGAATTTATGAGCCCACTGAAGGAGATATTTATCTTCTGACCAAGGGTAATAAGAGGAAGAGAATTAATGGCTATAAGCCCAATAAAGTTACAGAGTTGGGCATGGCCAGAACTTTTCAGAACATCCGTCTTTTTCCCAATATGACTGTTCTGGAAAATGTAATGATTGGCAGACATTGTCGAACAAAGTCCTGGATTTTAGGAGCCATATTTCGTGGAAAGTCAACAAAGCAGGAAGAGCAGGAGACTATTGATTTCAGTTATAATCTCCTGGAAAAAGTTGGATTGGAAAAATATGTAAATGAAGTGGCCATGAATTTACCCTATGGCGCACAAAGACGCTTAGAGATTGCTCGAGCTTTGGCCACCGAACCAATACTTCTTCTGCTGGATGAGCCTGCTGCTGGAATGAACCCTCAGGAAACAGCAGAGCTAAAAGATCTTATCCAGCAAATAAGAGATGAGGAAAACATTGCCATCTTGTTAATAGAACATGATATGAAGTTAGTCATGAATATTTCCGATGTTGTTTATGTAATGGAGTATGGTCGCATGCTAGCTAAAGGTAGGCCGGAGGAGATCAAGGAAAACCCCCAGGTGATCAAGGCTTATCTTGGGGAGGATCATGATGCTTAAGTTAAGAAATATAAACACATTTTACGGTAATATCCAGGCCTTGCATGATGTTTCCCTTGAAGTGAAACAAGGTGAAATCATTACTTTGATAGGGGCCAATGGTGCCGGAAAAACAACCACATTAATGTCTATTTGTGGAGTAGTTCCTCCCAGGTCCGGAGAAATAATCTTTGAAGGCAGGCCAATACATAATATGTCCACAGATCAGATAGTTGCCCTAGGTATTGTTCAAGTTCCAGAGGGGCGGCTTATTTTTCCATATATGACTGTAATGGAAAACTTGGACATGGGAGCTTATTTAAGAAAAGATAAAGATGGGATCAAAAAAGACCTGGAATATATATTTGAACTTTTCCCTATTTTGGCCCAGAGAAGAAATCAGCAAGGTGGCACGTTAAGTGGTGGAGAGCAGCAGATGTTGGCGATTTCCAGGGCTTTAATGGCCAGGCCAAGGCTTTTGCTTTTGGATGAACCTTCCCTGGGACTGGCTCCTTTGGTTATAAAACAAATTTTTGAAATAATTAAAAAGATTAATAGAGAGAGTAATACGACAATCTTTTTGGTGGAGCAAAATGCCCATCAGGCCTTGAAGATAGCTCATCGTGGCTATGTCATGGAAAATGGGCGTATTACTCTGGAGGATTCAGCCTCAAATTTACTAGACAACGAAGAAGTTAAAAAGGCCTATTTAGGTCTCTAGAATCATATTCGATCTTGTTGAGTAGATTAAGATTAGTGTTAAGAGGGCTGACAATTTGACCTTTGCGTGATATATCTTTTTGCTACTACGCTTTCACTCATTTACATAATTTACTCACTAATCCATTACCTTAAAATTTCTGGAGGACATTATGGAAAAGATAACAGGTCCCGGTTTAACTTTTGATGACGTACTTTTACTTCCTAATTATTCAGAAGTTCTGCCCGATCAGGTAGACTTGCAGACAAAGCTTACTCCGGGAATCGTTTTAAATATACCATTGATTAGTGCAGCCATGGATACAGTCACGGAATCCAGAATGGCTATTTCCATGGCCAGGGCTGGAGGTGTTGGAGTCATTCACAAAAATATGTCCATTGAGCGACAGAAGCTTGAGGTGGAGAAGGTAAAAAAATCTGAAAGTGGTATGATAATAGATCCCGTGACGGTTTCTCCTGAAGATAATGTAGGATATGTGCTCAAGCTGATGTCTGAATACCGTATCTCCGGTCTTCCCGTGGTCGAGGATGATCAATTGCGAGGGATTGTGACCAACAGGGATGTGCGTTTTGTTCAGGACATGGCTACCAAGGTTAAAGAAGTTATGACCAGCGAGAACCTAGTCACAGTGCCTGTTGGAACTACCTTAGAAGAAGCCAAGAAAATTTTGCAGAAAAATAAGATTGAAAAGCTGTTGGTGGTTGACAAAGATAATAAATTGAAGGGGTTAATTACGATAAAAGACATTGAGAAGATAAGAAAATATCCTAATGCATGCAAGGATGAAATTGGTCGTTTGAGAGTTGGTGCCGCAGTTGGCGTAGGCCCTGATCGAGACGCTCGTGTGGAGGCCCTGATAAAGGCAGGCGCTGATTTTATTGTTCTCGATTCTGCGCATGGACACTCAAAAAATATTATACGATCTGTTGAAGCAATAAGAAAAAATTTCCCCAAGTGTAATCTAGTAGCTGGCAATGTTGCTACATATGAAGGTGCTAGAGCCTTGATTAAGGCGGGGGCGGATACAATTAAGGTGGGTATAGGTCCAGGCTCCATATGTACTACCAGAGTAGTAGCCGGTGTGGGTGTGCCTCAGGTTACAGCTATCATGGAGGCTGTCAAGGCTTGCCGTGAGGCTGACTGTTGTTTGATTGCAGATGGCGGAGTTAAGTTCTCTGGAGATATAGTTAAGGCAATTGCTGCAGGTGCTGACTCTGTTATGATGGGCAGTATGTTAGCCGGTACTGAGGAAAGCCCAGGAGAAACAGTGTTATACCAGGGACGAACTTACAAGATTTATAGAGGCATGGGCTCAATTGATGCCATGAAAGAAGGAAGTTCGGATCGTTATTTTCAGGACAAGGCTCATAAACTTGTGCCCGAAGGAATTGTAGGGCGGGTTCCCTTTAAAGGGCCAGTCAGTGAGACTATTTACCAGCTTATTGGTGGCTTGCGTGCCGGAATGGGATATGTTGGCTGTGCAAGTGTTAAGGAACTGCAAGAAAAGGGGAGATTTGTGCGCATTACTCTAGCAGGGTTAAGAGAGAGTCATGTTCATGACGTTATTATCACCAAAGAGGCCCCAAACTATAGAATTGAAGATTATTAGGGTTTATTTATCTCGTTGGGCGGCGAATTGGACAAGATAAAAGATATTAAATTTGTTTATCGTTTTTATAGACTATAGATGTTTGAGCATTGTATTATATTGATGGTTCTTTTTTTTAAACTTTAAAAATCAATTTATTGCAGTTACAATAAGTCTTACAAATTTTATAAACTTTTATTAAAAGAGTATGTAATTATATAAGATGCGCCTGCAAAAAGGGACTTTTTGCAGGCAATGTTGAATTTTGAATTATGAATGTTGAATTATTTAAATAGGTTACAGGATGTTTTTTGTCAAAATTGTAAATTTTTAATTTTTGCAGTGGCATCATATAATATTAATTACAAGGAAAGGTAATTATGCATATTGAAGATAAAGTAATTATTCTTGATTTTGGGTCCCAGTATACCCAATTAATAGCCAGGAGGATCAGGGAAGCTGGTGTTTATTCAGAAATTCATCCCTGTACTATAGATATAGATGAACTAAAAAGTTTATCTCCTAAGGCTATAATTTTGTCCGGTGGCCCGGCAAGTGTCTGTGAACTTGATGCTCCAAAGATTGATCCGGAAGTGTTTGAGTGGGGACTTCCTATCCTTGGTATATGCTATGGGATGCAGCTTATTGCTCATATGTTTAAGGGTGAGGTAACTCCTGCAAAGGATAGGGAATACGGTCGTTCCGAACTGGAGATAATCTCAGATTCTCCTCTGTGGGAGGGGGTTGAGGTTAAAGATAAACTAACCGTGTGGATGTCCCATGGTGATACGGTTCTGAGTCCTCCTCCAGGCTTCGAAATTTTGGCTAAGACAGAAAGCATCGATGTGGCAGCCATAGGTAATGCTCAGAAAAATATATATGCTCTCCAATTTCATCCGGAGGTGGCTCACACAGAACAAGGGGATAGAATTATTAACAACTTCTTATTTAAGATTGCAGGATTAAAACCTACATGGTCTATGTCCTCTTTTATTGATTCAACAATAAAAAGTCTTCGTGAGCAGATTGGAGATGATCATGTAGTCTGTGCTTTAAGTGGTGGTATCGATTCCACTGTGGTGGCTGTTCTGTTAAATAAGGCTATTGGCAAAAGGCTTCATTGTATTTTTGTTGACAATGGTGTTTTGCGCTTGAATGAAGGCGAGGAAGTTGTAAGCTATTTGCGCGAACATTTTGATTTGAATTTGAAGTATGTTCAAGCTCAGGATCTTTTTCTCGGGCGGCTAAAGGGTGTTGAAGATCCCGAAGAAAAAAGAAAAATTATTGGTTACACTTTTATTGAAGTTTTTGAAAAGGAAGCCAAGGCCATACCCGGAGTTAAATGGCTTGCCCAGGGAACTCTTTATCCTGATGTTATTGAAAGCGTTTCTTTCAGAGGTCCTTCTGCTGTAATTAAAAGCCATCACAATGTTGGTGGACTACCGGAAAAAATGCAGCTAAAACTAGTGGAGCCTCTCCGGGAGCTGTTTAAGGACGAGGTGCGCAAGGTTGCTGTTGAATTGGGTTTGCCCGATTTTATCGTCTGGCGTCATCCTTTCCCGGGCCCTGGTTTGGCCATTCGTATTATTGGCGAAGTGACACCGGAAAAGTTGGATATCTTACGCCAAGCAGATAAGATAGTTCAAAGTGAGTTAAAGGCTTCTGATTGGTATCGTAAGGTCTGGCAGGGTTTTGCCGTGCTTTTGCCTTTAAAGACTGTTGGTGTTATGGGAGATGAAAGAACCTATGAACATGTTATTGCTTTGCGCGTGGTAGATAGCATAGATGCCATGACAGCTGATTGGTCAAGATTGCCTTCTGAGCTACTGGCTCGGATATCCAACAGAATTATCAATGAAGTTAAAGGTGTAAACAGGGTTGTTTATGATATTTCCTCAAAACCTCCCAGCACTATTGAATGGGAATAGGAACTGGATTTTTGACTGGATTGATTTAATTATAGTTTGATTAATTGGGTTATTTGGTAAGCGAAGCTGCGGAGTTAGGGGTTAAAGTTTGGTTGTTGAAATAGAAAAAGGAAAATAGAATGTTTGGTATTGGTTCAACAGAATTGCTTATTATTTTGGTTGTTGCCTTAATTGTTATTGGGCCTTCCAAACTACCGGAAATAGCAAAGACTTTGGGCAAGGCCATGGCTGAATTCAGGCGTGTAAGTAGTGATGTCAAGAGAACGATTGAAATGGAAGTAGAGAAGGAGGAGGAAAGAAGAACCAAAGAAGAGGTAAAAAAAGATTTCAAGACCATAGAGCAAGAGGAAAGTTCGGAAAGTTCTCTTAAAAATGAAGAGACAAAAGATGACCAGGAAGAGGAAGTTCTAATTGAAGGTGATTTGGATGAGGAAGAAAGCAGTACAAAAAAACGTGCTAGTCTTAAGGAAGAGATAAATGGTTAAAGAAGAGGTAAAAGAGAATACTCCTGAGCAGGATGCCCCCCTGGAAGGGGAGATGACTTTTACTGAGCACCTGGAGGAACTACGTCAGAGGCTTATACGTTGTATCATTGGCGCAGTAATCGGTTTTGCAGTCTGCTATCCTTTTTCGGAGAGACTTTTTGAGCTTTTGATGGAGCCTTTGCTTACTGCTCTCCCTCCGGAAAGCACACTGATTTTTACCTCCCTACCCGAAGCTTTCTTTACTTACCTTAAAGTTTCATTTGTGGCCGGACTTTTTTTAGTCAGTCCGTTTATTTTTTATCAACTCTGGAAGTTTATTGCCCCGGGACTCTATGATACTGAAAAAAAATATATCCTTCCAATTGCATTTTTTTCAGCATTTTTCTTTGTAGTGGGGGCCCTATTTGGATATTTTGTAGTTTTTCCTTTTGGATTTCAGTTTTTTATGGGTTTTGCTACCGATTTTATTCGGCCCATGCCCTCAGTTCGCGAATATTTGAGTTTTTCTATCAAGTTATTATTTGCTTTTGGTGTAATTTTTGAGTTGCCTTTGTTTATCTTTTTCCTGGCCCGATTGGGCATGGTTACCGCGAATGGCTTAAGAAAAAAGAGAAAATACGCGATACTCATTGCCTTTATCGTCTCAGCAATTTTGACGCCACCTGATGTGGTTACCCAGATATTTATGTCCGGTCCTCTTATTATCCTTTATGAACTGGGAATTTGGGTGGCTCATTTCTTTGGCAAGAAAAAGAAGGAAGAAGGTAGTTCCCAGGAATTAGCCCAAAAAGAGGAAGGTTAAATGCGCAAAGCAAAAATAGAAAGGGATACATCAGAAACCAAGATATCCGTCCAGGTTAACCTGGATGGAGAGGGACAAAATAGGATCGTAACCGGCTTTGGTTTTGCTGACCATATGCTGGATTTAATGGCTTTTTGGGCTGGTTTTGATTTAAATATCAAATGTTCGGGTGACTTGCATATTGATGCTCATCATAGCCTGGAAGATATTGCCATTTGTCTGGGACAGGCACTAGCTGAAGCTTGGGGTGACCGAAAGGGTATAAATCGTGTTGGCTGTGCCAAAGTACCTATGGACGAGGCTTTGGCTGAGGTAATAGTGGATATATCTGGACGCCCCTATCTTGTGTACCTTGGAGATGGCCTTTTGCCACCAATTATATCCGGACAGGAAAAAGATTTGTGGCGGGAGTTTTTTAAGACCCTGGCTTTTAATGCCAGGATCAATATGCATATTATTTTTCATTACGGTCAGAATGGGCATCACCTGGTGGAGTCTGCGTTTAAGGCCTTGGGATTAGCATTAAAAGAGGGTCTGTCTTTGGGTAGGAAACAGGTTCTCAGTACCAAAGGGAGCCTGGATTGATGAAAAAGGGTCTAGGGTTAATAATTATTGTTTTTTTATTGTCTTCCTGTGCCACAAAACCAAAAGCACTGTTTTTTGAACCAGGTGCGACACTGGCTGTAGCCGGGTTTTCTCAGCCGAGACATAGCTGGGAAATGTTGGCCGGATATATTTATGAGACCAAAGAAATTTCTCCCCAGGTGTTAGGTGAGTTGGATACCCTTTTGTCTCAATTGGTAAATGAGAGAGGTCAGGACTTTGTCGGTCCAAAAATTGTTCGCCAGTGCCAGGAACTGGTCATAGGGCGGGAAGATAAGTCAAGATTGTCCGCTTTCAAATATTGGGTAAAAGTTGGTCAATGTGTGCCTGTTGATTTTATTTTAGTACCTTTTGTTTTCAAATGGCAGGAAAGACAGGGAAAGGAATGGGGGGCTGAAATCCCGGCAGCTGTTATTCTTGATCTGTATTTGATTGATGTAAAAAATAAACAAATGCGCAGGTTTCATTTTGAAGAAGAACAAAAGTCTTTAAGTGAAAATATTTTAGATATCGGCAAATTTTTCAGAAGGGGTGGTAAGTGGATAACTGCCATTAACTTGGCCAGGGAAGGAATTGATAGAGGTCTTAAGGAGCTAGGTTTATGATCATTTTTCCGGCGGTAGATATCAAAGATGGTCAGTGCGTACGGTTGAAACAGGGCTTAGAACATGAGGTCACAGTCTTTTCCAATGATCCTGTACAGATGGCCAGCCATTGGGAAGAATTGGGAGCAAAATGGCTTCATTTGGTGGATTTAGATGGGGCCTTTTCCGGACGGCCTAAAAACTTTCGCCTGATTGAAAAAATTTGTCAAACCGTGAACATCCCAGTGCAATTGGGAGGTGGAATTCGGGATTTGGATATCGCCAAAGCCTATATTGATGCCGGTGTGACCCGCATAATTATCGGTACTATGGCTTTAGAAGACAAAGAATTGTTTGCTAAGTTGTGTGCGCTTTATCCTGGTCAAGTTGGCGTCTCCTTGGATGCAGAAAATGGCAAACTTAAATCAAAGGGCTGGGTTGAAGATACCGGCGTGACAATAGAACAGGCTATTCCGGAACTTATCCGGCTTGGAAGCGCGTTCATCATTTTTACTGATATTACTCGTGATGGGATGCAGGTTGGGGTAAATCAGACCTCTTTGCAAGAGGTTTTAAATCTTTCTTCTGTTCCGGTAATCGTAGCAGGTGGTATAGCTACATTAGAAGATATTAAGAAAGTTTACCCCTTAAAAGAGCGAGGGCTGGAAGGAGTAATCACGGGCAGGGCCATTTATTCTGGAAGCCTGGATTTCAAAGAGGCCATTGAGTGGCTGGAAAGCCAAGGATAGACCCCTGATGCCCCACTCAAGGCACGGCCTCCCAAAGTGTTTATTAGCCTCTGAGTTTTTAAGTTATTGGGTAGGCGAGTCTGTTTTAAAGTCGAGTTGCCAATGGAGCAAATTGTTTTTTTAATCTGCACCCGTTACTCATAAATATATTTTTCCAGGGCACCATCCAGATGGATTTTTCGGGGGTGTATTTTTGAACCCTCTATCTCATATCTGGTCATTTGCCACTCGTCAAAGTTAATAAAATCAATTTGTCCACTGTCCTGATCGCTTAAAACTTCCTGAAGCTTCTCAATATATTCTTCTGGGTCAATAAATACTTCCTCCAGATCAAAATCTATTCTATTTTCATCTATTTTTAAGTCAAAGTCAGTAAATATTTCTCTGAGGACGTCAATTTTTTTAGGATCTTGAACATTGATAAACCCATATAATCTCATTTTTTCTTTCACAACAAACTCCTTTTAAAGATTTAAAATATATCCTCTTTTTTGGTTTAGATAGATTAGAGCAATAATTACGGGGTTATCATCTTCAATTAAAATATATTCCTGGCCATTGTGTGTGTATATGTAGCAGTCTATATATAAATATAATTTTTTATGTTTATAATTAAGTAAATTTAAGGTTATTCTTTTTCTATTTATAATCTTTTTACCTTCAAGGTGGGAAATAAGTGATTTTAAGTTGTATAGGTTTTTACCTGTTTTTAGTTCTGGAAAAACATTTAAAAAATCACCTACAGAGTTTAGTTTAGGAGCAAATATTTTATTTACTAGGATTTTTCGTGCTTTAGAGGTATGGTATTTGCTTTTTTGGTCCGAGAAAAAGGCAATGTATTCAATATTTAAAGATTTTAAGAGGCTGTATGCCAAGTTGTTTTTATTTTTATAGGTATCATTTTTAAATATATTCATTATAAACAATTTGTCATCAACCTTAACTATATAATCTGCAACAATCTCCAAAGATATATTTTTCGTCTGGAAAAGAAATGGTCGATTTGATGCCCAGACTTTTATATGTTGGGAAAATTTATTCTTAAGCCCTAAAAGTAAATCATGAATTTGCCAGTCACTATTAAACAATGGTGTAAATTCAAACTCTTTACCTCTACTCTTCCAGTATTTAAAATCGTTGGTTACAAATAGTAACTTTTCTCCCCACGGCGCTAGAACTAGCGGAGTCTGAGTAAGATCAAGTTTAAACCAGGTTCCATTTGATTGAGGGAAAAAGACAGAGTCTCCCGAGATGAATTGGAAACCAAGTTTTTTCAGGAAAAGCTCACAATTTGCCTGGTCAATTGTTTTTTCAGTGATAGTTTTGTGAGTACTTTGTACTGTTGACCTTTTATTCTTTTTAACAGTTCTAACTATACCCTTGATTTTTTTTTCCGGCGGCAGAGGAAGTAAAATTTTTTGACCAACTTTTAGTGAATTAATGCTTTTAATTTGAGGGTTAATTTTTTTAAAAAGGTTAATGTATTCGTTGAAAATCAGTTTATCAGGAAGATGAGCGATGTTTCTTAATATTTTGACGAGATTGTCCCCTGATTTTACAATATAACTTTTTTTCAGAACTGATTCAGGGGTTGGTATTGTTTGCCGTGTGGTAATTATTGTTTTCTGCGGGGGGGAGACTAGTGGCAGGAGCAGAGTCTGTCCCGGTTTAAGTTTAGATAGGTTTTTTATATGTGGATTAAGTTCGTTTATTAAGCGAATTACGTAGGGTATATCTTGCGTTGATACATTATAATTTCTTAAGATTTTATATAACCATTCTCCTTTTTTTATTTTATGCTTGATTAACTTCTTTTTATTTATCGAGATTTTTTTTTCAAAAACCAGCCTTGGTGGCTTTTGAGTATAGCCACTCAAAGTCCAAATAAGAGTGAATATAGAGAATAAAATTATTTTTTTCATAGCAACTGAATTCGCATCATTTTTCAGATTGGTTAAAAAATATCATAAAATGGTCTGTGGTCGAACCTTTTTATCAACTTAATTTCCAAGGTTTATTTCAGTCCTGGTTTCTTTCATGCTGGTACAAAGACTTGGACCTGTTCTCAAAACTTGTTTGTGGACAGAGCATAATGGGATACTTTGGGTAAACAAATATTTTTTTTATTGTCGATAGTTATGGCAAATAGTCCCGGATAGTTAGTTTTGTCGCCCCGATGCTCTGCTTATCCGCAAGCTTCGCCAAGATGGTTTACCCAGCCCTTTGCAAAGCTTTCAAGAAACCAGGATTTCCAATCTGGTAGTCAAAACGGGGTTTGGCCACAGGTTCTTAAGAAATTAATCTAGTTGGTACATTAATAAGCCTTAATCATCAAGATTGGGCTATATCTGGCTTTCTGTCTATCTGGCTTTGACGCAAAAGTGAGTTATGGTGGGCTTCAGGTGGGTTTAAGTGAGGTAGGTGGGTAAGATTAAAATTGTGTTTTTTTACACATAGGTTGACAAGTTTTAGATTCGTATCTAACTAAAAATACCAATAAAAAAAGGAGGGAATATAATCGATGTTTGAACTTACAGAATCTGCAAAGAATCAACTTGAGAGGTACTTTGCCAATCAAGAAAAGTCCCCTATCAGGGTTTATTTGGCTGCTGGCTGAGGAGGACCAAGGCTTGCTCTTGCTCTGGACGAGCAAAAAGAGAATGATAATGTCTATGAAGTCAAAGGCTTTCAGTTTTTAGTTGATAAAAGTCTCATGGAGACAGCTGCACCTATTGAGGTTGATTTGAACGAGTCTGGTTTTATAATCAAGTCAAGCTTGAAGCTTGATCCAACAGGTGGGTGTGGTTCTTGTACCTCTTGTTAGTTTCTTGTTAGTTCAGAATTATAACAATAAAATACGGCCGTGCTCAAATGAGTATGGCCGTATTTTTTATGTCTTGCCAAGTTTTTAAAAAAACTAAGAGGTTATGGAAAATATTTTTTGTTTTTCTATTTGCTTCGTCTAAAAAGACTAATTTAACTTGACATAACCATTGGTCGTAACCTAATTAACTCAAATTTTGATTATGAGGGGTTGCTGCTCATAGTTATACTAGAGGAGGAGATTATTCAATGAAATGTGCAACTATTAAGAATGGTGAAGAATGTGCCTTCATGGCTGAAAGTGGTTGTTCATACAAAGATGGCCGTTGTTATCCTGTTGTTGAAAAGTGTGAAGGTTGTGAGAGGATTAAGGAGTATGGGGGTGAGAAATACTGCACCAGCTATCCAGAGCCAGCCGTGAAGTGGGCGCACGGTGCTTGTAATTTCGCCACTCATGTTAAAGCCACTGTTGACAAATCAGGTCAAGTCAAAATTAATCCGCTTAAGGCGTCAAAGCGGGCAGCTCGCGGTCGCTAATACTCGAAAACCGGTGGCAAAGGCCGCCGGTTTTTTGTTTTGGTGCAAAATTACTTAGAATTATAGTTATGAAAGAAATTTTTTCTTTGCTCGACAATCAGGTTCAGGAAGTAGTCAATATTCAGAGGGAGTTAGTCTCACGACCTGCCTTGGGTCCAGATAGTGGGGGGCAGGGGGAAAAAGATAAAGCTGACTATCTGATTAATTATTTGAAGAAGATTGGTTGCGATGAGATTTATGAATTAAATGCCCCTGACAAAAGGGTGAGCTGTGGGTACAGGCCCAATATCGTCGCAAAAATTTACGGCAGAAACAGAAGCAAAACTTTATGGATAATCTCACACACTGATATTGTTCCGCCTGGAGAGCAGGCATTGTGGAATACAGATCCCTTTGTCCTGGAGGTTCAGGGCGACCTCTTAATTGGCCGCGGAGTAGAGGATAACCATCAGGGTATTGTTTCGTCTCTTCTTTTGGCCTCAAGCATCCGCCAGTTGAATTTGATCCCAGACCTAAGTTTAGGACTTTTATTCGTTGCTGATGAGGAAACAGGCAGCAGATACGGTTTGGACTATGTTTTGACAAATCATGGACACCTATTTTCTAAAGACGATCTTTTTTTGGTACCTGATTGCGGGGAGAAAACTTCGGATCTGGTTGAGGTTGCTGAAAAAAGCATGCTATGGATAAAAGTTTCTGTTATAGGTAAGCAGTGTCATGCTTCAACTCCTTCAAAGGGGATTAACAGCTTGGTTGCTTGTTCTGATTTTGTGCTTAAGATCCAGCAGCTGTATTCCGAATTTGATATAAAAAATGAGCTTTTTTCTCCCCCAGTATCCACCTTTTCACCGACCAAAAAAGAGGCCAATGTCCCCAACGTGAATACCATACCGGGAAAGGACGTTTTTTATATTGATTGCCGCGTGCTTCCGGAATACGATTTGGATGAAATAATAAAAGCTATAAAAGACCTTGGGAAAGAAGTTGAACAAAAATACAAGGTCAAGACTGAATATGAAACCGTGTATATTGAGCAGGCAGCCCCGCCCACGAATCCTCAGAGCGAGGTCGTCTCTCGGTTATGCAGGGCCATAGAAGATGTCTATAAGGTTGAACCCAAGGTGCAAGGAATCGGGGGGGGGACTGTTGCTGCTTTTTTACGCCGCAGGGGATTCTCCACAGTAGTGTGGTCAACTCTTATGGGGTTTGCCCATCAGCCTAATGAACGTTCTTCAATTGCAAATACTATTGGCGATGCCAAGGTGATGGCTCATATGATCTTTCAAAAATAAAGAGCGAAGTTTTTTTGCTGTAATAATTTAAAATGATTTGACATTTTGCGTATAAAGCTTAAAAAATCATGCAAGTGATTTTTTTGCATGGGTAACATATATGTTAAAACCTTTTCCTCCCGAGATATTTGATCTTATCGTAGTCGGTGCAGGGCATGCTGGCTGCGAAGCCGCCATGGCCGCAAGTAAGTTAGGTCTTTCAACGCTACTTTTGACTATCAATATTGATCGTATTGGCCATTTATCCTGTAATCCTGCCATAGGTGGTTTGGCCAAAGGGCATATGGTTAAAGAAATAGATGCCCTAGGTGGGATGATGGGGGTGTGGGCAGACCAGGCCGGTATTCAATTCAGGATTTTAAACACCCGAAAAGGACCTGCTGTAAGGTCTACCCGAGCGCAAATAGACAGACAGGAATATCTCAAGGTAGTACAATGGGATATTTTTAATCAACCAAACCTCTATGTGCGCGAAGCCATGGTTGAAGAGCTTTTGGTGGATAAGAATCAGGTCCGAGGAGTGCGCACGTTAATTGGAGAGGAAATAAAATCCAGGGCTGTTCTACTTACAACAGGCACATTTCTACAAGGCTTAATCCATATTGGTTTGAAAAATTTTCCTGGCGGTCGGTTCGGGGATCCCGCAAGCAAAGGGTTATCTGGGTCTCTAAGAAAGTTGGGCATAGATTTAGGAAGGTTAAAGACCGGGACCGTTCCCAGGTTGCGCAAAGACAGTATTGATTTTGATCGGCTCGAAGTCCAGCCAGGTGATGATCCACCAAAGCCATTTAGTTTCCACTCTCCAGGAGTTAAGTTACCTCAATTACCCTGCCATATAACATACACCAATGAAAAGACTCATGATTGTATTCGCAAAGGTTTTGACCGCTCCCCTCTTTTTCAGGGAGTAATCAAAGGTACTGGTGCCAGATATTGTCCGTCTATTGAAGACAAGATAGCGCGTTTTCCCGATAAGGATAGACATCAAATTTTTGTTGAACCAGAAGGTTTAGCCAGTCCCGAAGTTTACCCCAATGGCATCCCTACCAGCCTTCCTTTAGACATCCAAAAAGAAATGCTCAAGACTATTCCGGGCCTGGAAAATGCTCAAATTGTTCGCCCAGGATATGCCATTGAATATGATTTTGTATTTCCAACCCAGTTAAAATCAACTCTGGAAACCAAAAAGGTTTCCGGATTGTTCATGGCCGGACAGATTAACGGGACTTCAGGCTATGAAGAGGCTGCTGCTCAGGGCTTGTGGGCGGCTATTAATATTTTTTGTAAACTAAAAGGTAGAGAGCCATTTATCCTGGAGAGAAGCCAGGCTTACATTGCCGTGCTTGTAGATGACTTGGTGACTAAAGGAACGCAGGAACCCTACCGTATGTTTACCTCCAGAGCCGAATACAGGCTACTGCTTCGAGAAGATAATGCAGACCAGCGTCTTACTCCTCTGGGCAGAGAACTGGGGCTAGTATCTGACGAGCATTGGAAGATTTTTTCAGATAAGCAGAAAAAACTGAAGGAACTTCTATCAGCATTGCAGACTATAACGATTCGGCCGGAAGCAAGGACAAGAGATGTTTTGAACAGGATAAATGCCTCCATCCCCAAACGTTCTGTCAGTCTGGCAGAACTTTTAAGACAGCCTCAGCTGAACATCAGAGATTTACGCGTGTTTTGGCCTGGGATTGACGGATACAGTAGTGAAGTTTTGGAACAGGCTCAGATTCAAATTAAATATGAAGGTTACCTTGCACGACAGGAGGAGTTGGTCCGGAGATTTAAACGTCTTGAGAAAGCAATAATTCCTGATGAGTTGGATTTTAGCCAAGTTGCTGGCTTGTCCAAGGAGATTGTTGAGAAGCTAACCCAGATTCAGCCTAGGACGTTGGGTCAGGCCAGCAGAATTTCAGGGGTAACTCCGGCAGCCATATCCTGCCTAGAGATCCATTTAAAAAAAATGGGATGGATATAATTTTTTAGGCCCACCTTATTCTGGTTAATTATTGTTTATATAAAAATATTAAATTCTATGGTTTGTGACCAAAAATATTAAGGTTAACCAGTTAAAATAATTCAATATTCAAAATACAAATCTCAAAGTTTCATACTATCCCACTCCAGCGTGATTGCATTGGCTATAAAATGGCCTCTTTTCAACTTAAAAAAATCAAGATAAGACCCTCTTATGGGTACAAGAATATTTTATTCTTTGGGTAGGTTTGTTCTTGACAGGACGACTAGTTATCTTCAGGCTGGTTTTATACTTGCTCGAGCATTTTTTTCTTTTTTTAGATTTACTTTTTTAAATCATGCCGTTGCCCGGGTGTTTATTCGTCAGATATACTTTACAGCCATTCAAGCCCTGCCAGCCATTTTTATTACCGCTGTTTTGCTTGGTTCTATCCTGGTTAACTATTTATTGGGGGTATTGACAGGGCTAAACGCATATGATCGGATTGGTGAGTTTATTATTTACATAAATTTATACGAGTTAGGGCCAATCATTGTTCTTTTTATTATATTAATCCGCTCTGGATCGGCTGTTATTTCTGAAGTGGCTTTAATGAAATTAAACGGAGAAATTGACTCTCTGAGTTTTTTAAATATTGAGTTGTCGGATTATGTCTATTTACCCAGAGTTTTGGCCTTTGTAATCTCAGGCCCGGCACTTAATATGGTTTTTTGTCTGACGTCTTTGATTGGTGGTTATTTGGTTTTAGGTTACATTCATAATATCACTTTTGATAATTATATTTATCAAATAACTTCCGCTATCTCAATTAAAGATTTGGTAATCTCTTTTGTAAAACCTTTCCTAATGTGTTTAATATTAATATCTATTTGTTTGCAAAAAGGCATGAGTGTACAAAAGTCTTTTACTGAGGTTCCTGGGAAATTGATTCAAGGACTTATGCATACAATACTGTTGATCGTTTGTGTCGAGATATTTTTTACTTTAATTTAATATGATTGATGAAAAAAAAATAAATTATCTTTTATCAACCAGAAAAAATATTCTTTTGTTACTAAAAGAGGGGTCGTTTGATAGTTATATTATTAATTTGATTTCATTCTCTCGTGGTCATATAGGATTGATAAGTAATAAGTTTCCTTTTTTATCTAGCTTGAATATAATTGAAAATGTATGTCTTGGTTTAATGTATAATCAAAATATTTCTTTAAAGAATTCTATTAAGAAGATACATGATTACATTAAAATGATAAATATGGAGGATTGTCTTTGGCTCCGCAAAGAACAAATCAATGAGGAGCAGTTAGTAAAAGCTTATTTTTTGCGCTGCGTTGCTAATGGAAATAGTGTGATATTCATGGACTCACCAAAATACGAGTGGATTAAAATAGTTCTTCAATGTATAGAAAGGACAAATTTATACCAAAATGTTTGGATTTCAACCTCTTTGGCCAACAAAGATTTATATAATGATTTAAAATTTGATGTAATTGAAGTTTCGGATTGATCTTATGAGTGACACTTTCAAAAGTATAGAAGTTAAAGTTGGTATATTCCTGAGTTTAATCTTGTGTTTATCAGTCTTTATTCTAATTTATATCGGATATAAAAAAGAAATTTTTTCTTCAAAAGTAAGTTATTATGTGATTAGTAAAACCGGTGAGAACATTGAGCGGGGTATACCCGTCCGTCTCTCAGGGTTTAAAATTGGGCAGGTTGAAAATGTTTTTTTGGATAATATTGATTATGTTAAGGTCGAAATAAAGATCCTTGAAAAGTATCAGAAATGGTTTCGTCAGGACTCCAGGATTATTTTAGACCAAGAAGGGATAATTGGGAACAGCTATCTAAAGTTGATACCCGGGTCAGAAAAGAGTGAGCCTTTAGTGCCTGGTTCAGAGATTATTCTGGATAAAGTTGCCGGTCTTAATGAAATTCTTATTCAAGCCCAACCTGTAATTGAAGATCTAAAAGCCATCGTATCTAATGTCCGTGTCATTACGGACCAATTTCTGGATAAAAACGGAACTATGCAAAAGATTTTATTTAATCTTGAACAAGTGACGGAAAAGTTACAAAAAAATAGAGGCCTTATTTACTATTTAACAGAGGCTCAGCGACCGGTGCGCAAGGTGGACCGGATTTTATCTTATACAGATAAGTTAATGGCTTCCATGGATCAGTTATTACAGAATGCAACCCTGAGGGTTAAAGATCTAGGGCCGATAGAAGATGAATTTTTAGGTATTACAAAAGATGCACGCTCTTTTGTCCAAGAATTGCAGGGTGTAAGCGAGGATATTTCTCCAATTTTGGATGATGTTAAGGAGATTACTGGTGAGCTCAAAAAAGCAAGCGATAATCTTTATCGCTTGCGGGAAGAAACTGAATATACCTTGCGTCTGGGTTCGGAGCTTTTGCAAAAACTTAAACAGAAATGGCCGTTTTTAGAAAAAGAAATTGACAAACAAAAAATTGAACAACCGATTCCATGACTTCATGTAATCTAGTATTATAATATAATGATTACATATGACCTAAACCATAAAACGTTAAATCACATCAAGATTTCAGGATTTTTTTTGTTAAAATCATAGCTTATATTTTTTCCTTTGTATTATAAAATGAAAAAAAATATTTTGTTGATAATATCATTATTGTTTACGATTGCGTGTAACTTTGCTCCCCAAAAAAGTCCTCTTTATCGCCCTCCAGAAGGAATCAAGCTTGCTTCCGCACAACGTTTGGAGTTTGTGAACTTGTTTTTACAGGGAAGATGGTGCGAGGCCGAACTTTTATTTCGAAAAAGTCTTAATAATTACATCAGACAGGATGATTTTTGTTCTGCAGCAAAGAATTATATAGTTGCCTATAAGTTAATGGCATATATCGGGCAAAATGACGAAAAGTTACTGGCCAAAGCTAGAGATTTTGCTCAGGCAGGAGAGCAATGTGTTCTTTTTACAGAACAAAATGAGTTGTTACCTACTGAAAAGGATAATAAGTATAGAAAGTTAATCAACTCTTCAAACTTAAAAGCATTGATTTATGAACTTAACAGGGAAGATGATCCGTTATTTTTATCTGTCTATGCCCGCAAAGCTTCGTTGATTGCCAAAAAAAATAATTTTTTTAAAATCTCACAACTACTCATCCGCAAGGCATTGGAGGTTGACCGTAGACAGGGCTGGGTTATTTTTTTGATTGAGGATTGGAAAATTATTTTAAGTTTAGAGAAAAAATCTAGTAAGAAAAAACAAATTCAAAAAAGGATAAATATTCTTTATCAAAAAGTAGAGACTTGTTCAAAAAACTTTTTTTAAAAATATTAAGTTTATTTTTCAAAAATATGTTTTATGTGCAAAGTTCTTATTTGTGGAATAAGATAAAAAGGGCTTTTGAGAGTTCAGGAGTTGATGATTATAATTTATTTCTCTTCGTAATAAGTTCAATATTAATTGTTATTGTAATAATATCAATTCTTATCTGGTTTATAAATACGAAGTTTAATAGAAGTAAAAAGGATAAAGCTGACGGGGTAATCAAAGATAGAAGTACTATTTTTTCAATATTTCAAATAGCATTGAGCCAAAGATGTCGGTTTGATGTTTATTTTGAAGAAACTAAAAAAGAGTTTTATTGTTCTCTGATAAATATTGAAGAACAAAGTATTTTGTTGGAAGTCCCAATATATATTAAGCCTGGTAAGCTATGGCTAAATCGAAACATTGTATGTCATTTTAGGATTAGTTTAAATAAAAGGAATAATATATATTATAAATTTAGGTCTAAAATAGTAGATTTAATTTTACATGATAAAAATTATCTCTTAGAGTTGTTGTTTCCTGACAAATTAAAGTTATGCCAAAAGAGAAGGCATTTACGTTTTGAACCACCACATAAGTATATAGTTGAAATTATAATATGGAGAGCAGTTTATTCATCTACCGGCAATTTTGAAGGTAATATTAACCAATGGGGAACTCCTTTAGCTAAATATGATCATACGATAACTAACCAATTACGTTTAATTGATATCTCGGCCGGAGGCTTAAGGGTTCAAATATTAAAAAAAAATATAGGAGTTGTCTCTAAGTTTATAAAAGAAACGCCATTTCTTTTTTTTAAGATTTCACTATCAAATCCGGATAAAAATGGAGTTTCTTCTTTCTTTATCCTGGGTAAAATAATTAATTATTACCAAGAAGTTAATCCCAACTTCGTTTCTTTTGGGATTAACTTTATTGCTTTAGGCAAGCTAAAAGACGGGTATAATGACCAAATTTTATGGTTAAAAATTGATGATGAGACTGGAATTGAAGAAATTGGCGATTGGGTCTTTAAGCGACACTTGGAATTTTATAGGGAAAAAGGGTTAATATAGTTTGAGTTTCTTTGATTTAATCCTAAGTATAGCGATTTTTATCCATCAATGAGATTGCCACGTGCAGCTAAGCTGCCCTCGCAATGACAGGATGAACGTTAAGTAATTGCCAGGAGCGTTAGCCTTCATGCAATCTCAAAGATTAAACTG
Organism: Desulfovulcanus ferrireducens; assembly: GCF_018704065.1. Classification (NCBI taxonomy): domain Bacteria; kingdom Pseudomonadati; phylum Thermodesulfobacteriota; class Desulfovibrionia; order Desulfovibrionales; family Desulfonauticaceae; genus Desulfovulcanus; species Desulfovulcanus ferrireducens. Next base: position 114,335 of record NZ_JAGUQP010000001.1, read on the forward strand.
CAAAAAAATCACTCAATTTAGGTTAGGTTAATGATAGACTTATTTTTTAGAAGAAAATTATATAGTAATTCATTTTTATAGAGTCTGTGGCCAAACCCTATTTTGACTACCAGATTAGAAATTCTGGTTTCTTGAAAGCATTGCAAAGGGCTGGGTAACCCATCTTGGTAAAGCTTGCGGATAAGCAGAGCATCGGGGTGAGAAAGCCAAATATCCGCGACTATTTGGCATAACCATCGACAATAAAAAGAATATTCAACTATCCTAAGTATACCATTATGCTCTGCCCGCAAGCAAACTATAGATGGGTCCAGGCATTTGCACCAGCATGAAAGAAATCAGGATTGAAAAAAATAAGAAAAATTGTCCCTTGAGTAAGGTTCGGCCACAGACCCTATAGGTATCGAGTGTACAGTTAAAAAAACATAATTTATTATTTAAGCAATATTTTTTTGGGTTCACTTTTAAAAGGAGGAGAGAGTTGGACGAAGGCTCAGAAAGTAAATTCTGGACCATGATGAAAAAGATTTTCGGCGGTAAATGTGACCTGCCCTTGGAAGAAGCCATTCTGGAAGCCAAAGAGGAAGGGGAGCTTAAAAGCGATGAAGTGACAATGCTTCTTAATGTGCTTCGGCTTGAACAAAAACAGGCACATGAAATTATGATCCCCCGGACTGATCTTGTTTGTGCGGAAGTAGGGGATACTTTAGAGAAAGTGGCAAAACTAATTATTGAAAGTGGTCATTCACGTATACCAATCTATAAAGTCAACAAAGATCATATTGTTGGTATTATTCATGCCAAAGATTTACTAAGATACTGTTTAATAGATAAAAGTGGTGAAGTTGCGCTAACAGACATTATTCGTCCACCATTGTTTATCCCTGACACAAAAAATATTAAAGAAATTTTGTTTGAGTTTCAGAGCAAAAAAGTACATATGGCTATTGTTCTGGATGAATATGGTGGTACTTCTGGTATAGTGACTTTGGAAGATGTTCTGGAGGAGATTGTAGGGGAAATTGAGGATGAATATGACAGGCCGCGGCCCAAAGAAATTATAAAACAAAGTGACGGGTCCTACCTAGTTACAGGAAGGACCTATTTAGAAGATTTAAACGAACAGATAAACTTGGATTTAGAGTCGGAACAGGTTGAAACGATTAGCGGTTATTTATGTCAGTTGGCTGGGAGGGTACCTCAAAAGGGGGAAAAAATTGTTGATGATAGATATGAATACCAGGTTCAGGATGCAGATGCAAAGCACGTGCGATGGGTAATTATTAGAAAGCTAAAGTCCGAGCAAAAATGCAGTTCTTGAAGAAGAATATTTTTGGGATTTTGAGCTGTTGTCTTGGCCTTTTTTTAGGTTTTGCAAACCCTATATTCCATTTTCCGCCATTTATCTTTTTATTCCTTTGTAGCCTAAATTCCATTGCCTTAAAAAAGAATTCACCAGGCGAGGTTTTTAGGACAAGTCTTGTCTGTTCTATCCCGGCTTACTCTCTAGCCCTTTACTGGCTGGTTGTCCCAGTGCATAAGTATGGACAACTACCTTTAATTTTGGCCATTCCCTGCCCTATTTTAATGGGATGTTACCTAAGCTTATTTTCATCCTGCTATGCTTTGACTATAAATTTTTTTAAAAACAAGTTTTCATGGCCTATTTTAGCTCTTGCCGGTGCGAGTGTTTGGGCCAGCTTGGAGGTCGTAAGGGAATATTTATTCACCGGTTTCCCCTGGTTAGTTTTGGCCTCATCTTTTAGCGAGTGGCCTTTTTTTATCCAGCCAGTTAAGTTTATTGGTTCTTATGGCCTGGGGTTTGCTCTCGCTACTTGCTCCATTTGGATTAGCTTGAAAAGCAAGAAAACTATTTCTTCAGCGTTTGTTTTGATAATATCAATTGCTCTGGTGGGGCTAGTATCAAAAAATAATACTCAGGTAGGAGCAGAAAAGACAGTACTTTTGGTCCAGGGCAATATTAATCAAGATAAAAAGTGGGAAAAAACTTACCAGTTAAAGACCATTAACAAATATATTTTCTTGACCAAAAAAGGGTTACAGGAAGGGAGACCAGATTTAGTCATCTGGCCGGAAACAGCTCTACCTTTTTATTTTCAGGAGGTAACAGACCTGAGCTTAAAGATAAAAAATTTTGTTAGGTCTGAAAAAATTAACCTTATCACCGGCGCACCGGGATATAAGCTACTTTCATCACGGGATAAGTATAGATTATTTAACCGTGCCTTTTTAATAAACGAAAAAGGAGATGTTCAAGGATATTACGACAAAGAACATTTAGTTCCTTTTGGAGAGTATGTTCCACTAGGAAAATATTTGCCATTCTTACATAAACTGGTTGAGGGAGCGGGCGATTTTTCCCCTGGCCAGCACACTCAGCCAATGCGCTTAGGTAATCTTGCTTTGGGGATGCTCATTTGTTATGAAGCTATCTTTCCACAGCTAGCCCAAAAGCGAGTTGAGCAAGGGGCCAATATCCTTGTAAATATTAGTAATGATGCCTGGTTTGGTGATACGTCAGCCCCTGAACAACATTTGCATTTGGCCTTACTTAGGGCAGTGGAGCAAGGGAGATACTTGGTCCGTAGCACCAATACAGGAATTTCAGTTATAGTTGATCCTTACGGAAGAATCATAAAACAAACCGATTTGTTTACGGATGCTTTTTTAAGCGGTGAAATCCGTTTACTAACAAAGACTACTTTTTTCCACCGTTACTATTTTGGTATTCATTGTCTGCTAATTTTAAGTGCTATTATCTTTATTTCTTTGGCGTTTTTTAAAAGGTGGAGAGGTTAAGGTGTAAAGTTGTTTTAAAAGATAAGCAGATGAAAATTTTATCATCTCCCACCCTAGTTTCTTTAAATCTAAATTTTTAAAATGGTACTTTTAAAATGGCTAATAAGGATATGTTACAGTTCACAGACTTAAAGATACGAGCTTCCCAACTTCTTGATAAATTTTTGTCCTTTTGGGGGCGTCTTTGACCTGGACGGAAAGAAAAAAAAGTTAGCTGAGATTGAGGCAAGGATCAGCCAGCCAAAGGCGTGGGAAAATCCAGAAGCCTTGACCCCTATTTTACAGGAAAAGAGGCAATTGGAAGAAACTATTGCCAAGTTGGAAGAATTGAAAAAGAGTGAACAGGACGTGCAGGAGTGGCTGGTTCTGGCTGAAGAAGAGCAAACTCAGGAGGTATTTTCCCTCTTAAAGGAACATTTGGATATCCTTAAAAGAAAGCTGCAGCAGGCAGAAATGGAAACCTTGCTCGCTGAGCCAGAGGATAAGTCGTCGGCCATTTTAGAAATTCATCCGGGAGCCGGTGGGACCGAGGCTCAGGATTGGGCGGAAATGCTTTTGCGTATGTATACCCGATGGGCCGAGCGCAAAGGCTTTAAAATTGATTATCTTGACTATTTACCCGGGGATGAGGCAGGCGTAAAAAGTGTTACAATTCAGGTAAATGGCTCATATGCTTATGGTCTGTTAAAAGGGGAGAAGGGGATTCATCGTTTAATCAGAATTTCACCCTTTGATGCTTCAGGGAGAAGGCATACCTCATTTGCTTCGGTAGATACTTATCCACAGGTTAGCGGTGAAATAGAAATAGATATAAGGGAAGAGGACCTACGCATTGAGGCCTTTAGGGCAAGTGGACCTGGTGGACAACACGTGAATAAAACCAGTTCAGCTATCCGTATAACTCACCTCCCAACAGGAATTGTAGTTCAATGTCAGAATGAGAGGTCTCAAAGACGAAATAAAGAGTCTGCTCTTAAAATTTTAAAGGCCAAACTTTATGAAATTGAGATCCAGAAAATAAATGCCGAAAAGCAAGCCGAGTATGCCTCAAAAGATGCTATTGCCTGGGGTAGTCAGATTCGCACGTATACCCTGCATCCCTATAGGTTAGTAAAAGATCACCGCGTTGGGACCGAAATAAGTGATGTTGATAGTGTTTTGGACGGGAATTTGGACGAACTGATTCGCAATTATCTTTTGTATAAGGCCTCTAAGAGAAGTGGCTGAGTCCAATTCTAAACATCTGAGGAACTTGTTTGAGCGGTGATAAACATTAACAAGTTGAGATTTGACTCTCTACAACTAACTTTTCATCTGATGACGCAGACAAATAATTAGTCTGAGTCTTTAACGAATTACGAATAATGAAGGTTGAAAATTTTACTGACGAAGAAAGACAAAGGTTAATCCAAGAACTCAATCTGCTTGAGCAGCATATCCTGCGTCTTGATGAAAAAGGGGAAGAAAGACGTGAAGTTAGGAACATGCAGGTTCTGATTCGTCTTTGTCCGGACTTGGACGACAAAGAACTTTCAAGAATTCTTTCCTCGCTAAATTTAAATTCTTCATGGCTTAATTTTTCTTTAGAGGAAGATAAATATTTAGTACTGTTAAAGATCCAAGAATTAATAAGAACCTTAAGTCTGGCTAAGGACCATGATCCGTTAACTAACTTGTACAATCGTGGTTATTTTGAACACGTCCTTGCAAGAGAGTTACAGTATTCAAAGGAATTTAATACCCCGGTTACTTTATCTATAATGGATATTGATGATTTCAAAAAGATCAATGACCAATATGGCCATCTCTGTGGAGACAAGGTTTTAAAGACATTGGCTGGCATTTTACGTTCAAATATCAGATCTACTGATTATGCATCCCGTATTGGTGGTGAGGAGTTCGCTTTAATTTTTTCTGGTGCAGGGATGACTAGAACCAAGGCTATTTTAAATAGGATCATGAATCAAATACGAAAAACAGTTGTTTGTTGCTCAGAAGTAAACCAGAAGGTAAAGTTTACATTATCCGTAGGTGTTGCATGTTATAGCGGAAAAGGTCTTATTGATAAAGATGAATTTATGAATATCGCAGACAAGCAGCTTTATAAAGCTAAGTCAGAGGGTAAAAATACGATTAAATACACTCCTGTGATAGGTAGATTAGAAGATGATATTTTCATTGTCAAAGGTGAAGAAAAAAAATTTCTGCTTTCCTGATCTATGTTTGGAGTTATAGGTTATGAGTTTTGAGCATGAGACGCTGTGCTGTGTACATACTGTGTTGTAACTGCTTAAGGGGTGCATCCGATGGCTGCACTTGCGTTGAGTAGTTGAGTTGGTGAGTGGTTGACTATGTAGGACGGTCAGTGGATATGGGATTCCGTTAACTCAGAACCATGGACCTTAAAAAAGGTGAGATATGCAAAACAAGACATTAAGTATTTCTATATTTAGTGGTAAGGGGGGGGTTGGTAAAACCAATCTGGCTTTAAATTTAGGCTATGCTTTATTTAAACTTGCTCAGCCAACAATGCTCATGGATTGTGATTTAGGGTTAGCGAATTTGGATGTACTTTTGGGCATAACTCCAGACAAAAACTTTCAGGATATACTTAGGAAAGGGGCGAAACCAGAACAAATTATTGTTTATCTTGAAAAAAACGAGTTTGCTCTCATCCCTGCCGCTTCCGGAGTACCGGAACTTGTTGATCTGGATGAAGATTTGCAACTTCTAATTTTTCAAAATCTGGAGCAGTTATTTAAGAGATACAACTTTTTGTTGATGGATCTTGGCGCTGGCATAAGTTCAACGGTTTTATCTTTTGCCCGGACTAGTCACCAAAGGATTTTAATTATCACTCCTGAGCCGACATCTTTGACAGACGGCTACGCCTTAATTAAAGTTTTGTATTTAAAACATAAGGTGAAGGATTTTTGGATATTAGTAAATATGGTTCAATCTGAAAATGAAGCCCTAAAGACTTTTGAACGTTTACGTGCAGCTTGTGATAAGTTTTTAAAATTGCCTATTAGTTTCTTGGGCTTTGTACGTAATGACCCAAAGATACCTGAATCAGTGCGTAAGCAGGTTCCATTTTTAAAATACGCTCCTTCTTCTCCCGGTGCGACAGATATTTTACTTATAGCAAAAAGATTGATTGAAAAGCGAGAAAAATTATTATCTACTATATCCGGTGCCTCGGTTTTAAAAATGGATTTCTAGCCTAATTAAATTTTTTAACAAATATAATGTATTAAAAAGACTGAAGATATTTTTTATATCTGCCAAATCTATTCAAAATTATCTCTCATTTTTTTATTTATCTATTGATTTTACTTGATTTTATTTTGATTTTGAGAAAAATATTATTAAGAATCCAAAGCTGATTAGGTTTTTACAGGAAAAACACAAACAGGAGGGGGGCAATGAATAAGAGTGAACTAATTAAGACGTTGGCTGAGGAAAGAAATATTTCTGTGGAAGAAGCTACAGACATTGTGAATATTTTTTTTGATTCTATGAAAGAAGCCCTCAAAATTGGAAACAGAGTTGAAATCAGGGGGTTTGGCAGCTTTAAGATAAAGGAGTATAAAGGCTACCAAGGTCGAAATCCCAAGACCGGTGAAAAAGTCGAGGTTAAACCAAAAAGGCTTCCCTTTTTTCGTGCCGGAAAAGAGTTGAAGGAATATCTCAATAGCTAATGTTGAAGCTGAGGCTATTTTTTCTTTTTTCCCTTTTTTGTTTTCTGGTCTCACCGGTCTGGGCCAAAGGTTTAAGCATTTATTACACTGCTAATACATTTGCCAAAATCCGCCCCTGTCCAACCTGAGGCGGAAAGACACTAGGTGGACTGGCCCGGCGGGCTGGTTTTTTTGAACAAAAAAGGAAAAGTTTTACTTTCTTTGTCTTTGGTCCCTATGAATTTTTAAAGCCAGCTTCAATATCTCGAAAGCCAGAAGGATTTTACACTTCTTTAGTTTCTGCTTTTAGGTCTTTAAAGTATCATGTTGGTTTTCTAACCAGTTTAGAAAATGATATTTTGAAAATAAACTCGAGCTCTATTCCTGAAAATTGGCGTGTAATGCCCAAGGAAAATCCGACGGTCTTTAAGTATAAAGTGAATAAAGATGAGATTTTTTTTGTTCTTTTTCCAGAAAAGACAAGTAAATTTGAACAGGTATGTAAAAAAGTAAATCTGTTAGCTAAAAGTATTAGTCTTAGCAATAAAGGGGCTTTGATTATTGGTCTTAGTCCCTGGGGGGCTGACCTCGAGAAGAGGTATCTAGAATTTCCAGGTTGTTTTGTGCATGTTTTATTGGGCTCTGGGGAGGGTTTTGGCACACGAGGGAAGATCGTCAACAATGCTTATACTCTTTGGATTAGACCTTATCCCCAGGGCAAGGCAGTGAATTTACTCAAAATTTTGAAGTTTCCTTCCGAGGATTCAAATTGGCAATGGAAACAAGGGGATAATGTAATTCTCGATATTTTCCCTTTAAATGATCGAGTTCCTTCAGATGAAAAAATTTTAACATTATTTAAAGGTGTTAGAGATTAATTATGACGGAGAATGAATTGGATACAGCGCAATTTTTTAAGATGCAAGGCAGTGGTAATGACTTTATTCTTTTTGATAACCGTGAATTGAGGCTTAGCCCGGAGAAGATGGGCCTTTGGGCCAAAAAACTTTGTCCACGCGCATTTGCTATCGGGGCGGATGGGATGATTTTTTTAGACGAACCGGATAAACAGGGCATTGATTATCGATGGCATTTTTTTAATTCAGATGGGTCTCGGGCGGAGATGTGCGGAAATGGGTCCAGGTGCGCGGCCAGATTAGCTTATGAACTGGGCATGGCACCCAAAAAGCATATTTTTGGAACAGATGCCGGTCCAATACAGGCTCAGGTTCTGGAAGAAGGTCAGGTTAAGGTGCAACTTACTCCTCCACGAGATTTACAACTTAATCTGTCTTTGACACTTGATGAACAAAGGGAACTCAATGTCCATTTTGTAAATACTGGAGTACCTCATGCTGTTGTTATCACAAAAAATTTGCAAAAAATGGATGTCCAGAAATTAGGTCAGACTATTCGTTTTCATACACAATTTTCACCTGCTGGCACTAATGTAAATTTTATCGAAATAAAGGATAATGACAAAATATTATTACGCACCTATGAAAGAGGGGTCGAGAGCGAAACCTATGCATGTGGAACAGGTGCTGCTGCCAGCGTTGTTGTAGCTAATAGGCTGGGATTGCTCAACAATTCTGTTCAGGTGACCACAACTGGCGGGGAAGTTTTACGTATTATCCTTGAAGATGATAAAGTTTTCTTACAAGGTAAAGCTGTTCTTGTTTACGAAGGGCGAGTTTTTTTAAAACAGTTTGGTCTGGATGAAGAGTAATTAATAGTTTCGAGTTAGGACGCGCCATACCTCGAAACTCGGAAATAATTTTAATCTTTAAACTCTAAACTTTTACTGGGAGGATATTAGATGCAATTTAAGGGCGCATTTACAGCTTTGGTTACTCCTTTTAAGGACGGCAAGCTAGATGAGGAAGCTTATAGAGAATTGATTGAGTGGCAGATAGAGGAAGGCATTAATGGCCTTGTTCCTTGCGGTACTACAGGTGAGTCCGCAACCCTTAGTCATGAGGAACATAAACAAGTGATCAAAATTTGTGTTGAACAAGCCAAAGGAAGAGTGCCGGTTCTGGCAGGTGCCGGGTCAAACTCTACCAGTGAGGCCATTGATTTAACTCGTTATGCCAAAGAAGCCGGGGCAGATGGAGCACTGCTTATAACACCATATTATAACAAGCCGACACCTGAAGGAATAGTCGCCCATTTTAAGGCCATTGCCAAGGAAGTCTCTATTCCTATGATTGTATACAATGTCCCCAGCAGGACTTCTTTAAACGTTTTACCTCCAACAGTGGCCAGGCTCTTTAAGGAAATACCTGAGGTAGTTGGTATAAAAGAAGCTACAGGAGATCTAAAGCAAGTTTCTGAAGTAATTGAGGAGTGCGGTCCGGAATTTATCGTTTTGTCTGGTGATGATTTTACAGTTTTGCCTCTGTTATCTGTTGGTGGACATGGAGTAATTTCCGTAGTCTCTAATATTGTGCCACGAAAGATGAGTGATTTATGCAAGGCGGTTTTTCAAAATGATCTGGAAACAGCTCAAAAACTTCATCAAGACATGGCTCCCCTTTGTCGGGCTATGTTTCTGGAAACTAATCCAATTCCGGTTAAAACTGCTCTTTCATTAATGGGAAAGATAAGGTTGGAGTTGAGATTACCTCTGGTACCGTTGCTTGCGGCCAATGAAGAAAAATTAAGAAGTATTTTGGTGAGCAAACAATTGATCTCTGGTTGAATGGTTTATTAGTTGAGTAGCTGAGTGTTTTATTGGGTAGTGTCCATACTCAGCTACTCAATTTTTTATCAACTCAACCATTTAACTAATCAACTAGTTCCTGCTATATTAAGGCACATCTGCTTCTTCCCAGGAAATAGCCTGTATCTGAGGTAAATCAAGTAGTTGAGATACAATCTTGTTCCAAGGCAGAGTATCTTTACTGTGTAATCTTATTTTGTAGGTTACATAGCCTTCCACTTTATCTTGATAATAATTGATAAATTTTATCCGCAAGCCGGGTTCGTAAAGGGATAGAACCGCCTTGACCATGTTCAAAGGAGCTTCGGAACATTCACATCTGAGAGTTAAAAGGGTGTGTTGATCATGGGTTATGGTTCGGCGAAAAAAACGTAAAGGGTAGAGGACAAATATACTGATGATAGTGGTTAAAATGGCTGGAATATATAATCCAGCTCCTACAGTGAGGCCAATGCCGGTTACTAGCCATAGACCTGCAGCAGTTGTTAGCCCTCGTACGGATCCTTTTCCCTTAATAATTGCTCCCGCGCCTAAGAAACCCATGCTGGCAATAGCGTAAGAGGCAATGCGCGCGGGATCAAGGCGAATAACGCTGTTTACATTATATTCTTTGAATATATCAGTGATTGCTAAAGAGAGAATCATCATCAAACAGGCTCCTATGGCAACCAAAAGGTTGGTGCGAAAGCCTGCGCTTTGTCCGTGTGATTCACGTTCAAAGCCAATAACTCCACCTAAAATGGCCGTTAGGAAGAGTTTAAATATATAGGTAGAAAGTTGAGGGTAGTCCATTAAAAAGTACCTTAACTATTTAAAGTTAAATGTGTTTGTCTTTCCAGGTTTCTATTTTTAGCCTTCTATCCTTCTAAAACAACCATGTCTTCACCGTCATGCTCTTTAGTTAGAACATGTACGAGCTCTCGTCTGGAAGTGTTTAACTTTTTGCCCACGAAGTCTGCATGGATGGGAAGTTCCCTGTGTCCCCGGTCAATTAAAACCAGAAGCTTGATGGTTTTGGGACGGCCAAAGTCTAAAATGGCTTCCAATGCTGCCCGGACAGTACGGCCTGTAAAGAGAACGTCATCTACCAAAACAATATCTTTTTCACCTAGGTCAAACGGAATATCGGTCTTATTAATAGAGGGGGTAGAGGCCAAATTGGTCCAGTCGTCCCGGTAAAGATTAATGTCTAGCTTACCTAAGTCTAATTGTTTTTTTGTTTTTTGTTCCAGGATTTTTTTTATGCGTTCGGCTAAATCAACGCCGCGTCTTTGAATACCAATAAGGGCTAATTTGGAAAAGTCAGATATACGTTCTAGAACTTCATAGGCTAGTCTTTCCAGAGTTTTTTGCATTTGTTCGGCATTCATTATTTGCTTTTCGTTTTTCATAATCTCACCTCAAAACATTTTGGTTATTAATTATGCCTTTAATTTAGACGTTCGTCAAAGTTTTCTCAGCTATATATTCTTAAATTTTTTCATTTTGACCTGGTTTAAACAGAATTTTACTTATGAGTTTGTGGCTGAAACTTTAAATCAACTCAATTTGCATAGTTTATTTCAGTCTTAGTTTCTTTCATGCTGGTACAAAAACGTGGACCCATCTATAACTTGCTTGCGGACAGAGCATAATGGGATACTTTGGGTAAACGAATAGTCTTTTAATTATACCTAAGTTTAGCGATTTTCACTCAATGGGTGATGAGATTGCCACGGGCAGCTTTGCTGCCCTCGCAATGACGATCTCGCTCCTGTCATTGCGAGTGGAACAAAGTGTAGCGAAGCAATCTCAAAGTTTGAACTGCAAAAAAATCGCACAATTTAAATTATAGATAGTTATGGTAAGTCTCGCAAAATATTTAGCCCATTTCTCCCGATGCTCTGTTTTTTCGCAAGCTTCCCTAAGATGGGTTACCCAAGCCGTTTGTAATGCATTTCAGAAACCAAGACTTTCAATCAGCGGTTAAAATGATGCGCCTGCAAAAAGGGACTTTTTGCAGGCAATGTTGAATTTTGAATTATGAATGTTGAATTATTTAAATGGGTTATATGATATTTTTGCCAAAATTGTAAATTTTTAATGTTGGCAGTTGCATCTTAAAATTGGGTTTGGCCACAGACTCTGTAGTGAAGATGTTTGGGTAAAGCTATAAGCTTTAGTTTGGGGAAAGTATCTAACAATAACAAAAATATAGTAATCTAAAATTTTAATTTTAAAATTTTTCTCAAAATTTAATTTTCATGTAAAAAGGCAGGACTTCTGCCCTGCCTTTTCAACGATGACGTCCCATTTATTAATAAAACTGCTCTAATTTTAAGTTTAGAGTTCAATTGGTCGTCTGTTAAAAAATTATCGGATCATTTTTTGCGGTAAATAAAAAACTACCTCCGGGAAAACTGTAATCAAGATAACCATTAAAATCATAATTATAAAAAATGGGAAGGTTGCTTTTAAAATATTTCCCACCTTTTCGTTGGATATTCCTTGAATAACAAAAATGCTAAATCCTACTGGAGGGGTTATTTGTGATAATTCAACCATAAATACTAAAAATATTCCAAACCATAATGGTTTAAATCCAGCAGCTAATATAATAGGCAACACAATAGGTAAAGTCATCACAACTATAGAGATGCCATCAAGTATCATTCCTAAAACAAGATACATAGATCCAATAACAAATATCAATAAGTATGGAGATAAGCCAAGGCTAGCAATATATTCACTTAAAGCTCTAGCTATGCCCACAAATCCGACAACTTGAGACAAAAATGCAGCTCCGGTAATTATAAATGAGATCATTGCTGTTGTTTTAACTGCATTCAAAGCTGCCTCAATAAATCTCTTTGTGGTTAAATTTTTAAAAATTAATGCTAGTATTATAGAGCCTACAACTCCTATGGCAGCAGCTTCGGTTGGCGTTGTATAACCAAGGTAAATACCGCCTAAAACAATAAAAATCAGAGAGAAGACTGGTATTAACTCTTTTAAAGATTTAATTTTTTCTTTGACTGAATATTTTTCGTCACTTTTAGGGACTATATCTGGATTGGTTATTGCTTTAAAAATAATAAAAGCAGAATAGCTTCCAGCAAGCATTAAACCCGGGATCACCCCTCCGATAAAAAGTTTACCAATCGAAGTATCAGACAGGATGCCGTAGATAATCATTATCAAGCTCGGGGGGATGAGAAATCCTAATGTCCCTGCACCGGCCAGAGAGCCTATGGCAATCTGCCTGTCATATCCTCTCTTTGAAAGCTCGTCTAAAGTAATTTTTCCAACTGTTGCTGTTGTGGCTGCGCTTGAACCAGACACTGCTGCGAAAAGAGAGCAAGCCACTACGTTAATATGCAGAAGCCTTCCAGGAATATTAGACAGCCACGGCAATAGTCCATTTAGCAGTCTGGTGGAAATAGCTGTTCTGTATAGGATTTCTCCCATAAATATAAACAGAGGCAGGGCTGTCAAAGACCAGGAGTTGATACTGTTCCAGACTGAATTAGCCATCAACCCGCCAATCTTTTGCCAGATTGAAATAGTTGGCGGAAGATTAAGTTTAAATATCAACATCCCGGTAATGCCCGCAGCAAAAAGGGAAAAACCTATCCATAGTCCTGAAAGCAGGAATATGAACATTATGCCGAAAAGGACAAATGTTAAGATTAAAGGATCGGTAATTATGGTAGCCTCCTTATGAAGTATGATATTAATTGTAAATCAAAAACAAAAAAGCCAATCGGAAGAAAAAGTTGAGGTAGGTATAAAGGTGTCTCTGCAATAGTATCAGCTGTCATTTCAAGTGAATATGTATCGTAAGCCATTAGTATTGAGTGGTACAAAAGAAAACTACAAATTAAGACCGCGATTAAAGTTACTGATAAATCTAAATACTTATTAATTTTTTTATTTAATCTTGAAGAAATAAGAGTAATTCTTATATGTGAATTTTCTTTTAATGTGTATGCAAGACCAAGCATGACAACGCCAACAAAAAAATATGCACTGTATTCGTCGGCGATTAATGTAGATGTATTAAAAAAAGCCCTTAGGAATATTTCAAATGTTATCAAAATTACAATAAGAATCATCAGAATACCAGATAGGTATGCACTTATATTAGATAATTTGTCTGCAAGCTTAATAATGTTTGTTTTCATCAAAATAACCTTATACTGGAAATGCAGCTATACAATCCGGCTATCAGCTGGATTGTATAGCGCTAATAATTTTAATTATTTTAGCGTGTTGCGATAAAAAATATTTTTGTATTGGTAAATCAAACTTTGAGTATTGGTAATAAATACGCCTGCAAATAGTATAATTACAGGCGCATTATTTAATTTTATTTTACAAATTTGCTTAATACTTTCTTTTCGCTACTTTTAGCCTTTTCTAAAAACTCATCTATAATTTTCTTTGCAGCTTCATCCATTGCCTTGTTTAATGCTGCATCCGGCTTTGAAACTTTAATTCCATGTTTGCTAATTATTTCTAGGGCCTTAACTGTTCTCTCCTCTGATGCCTTCCATTGTTTTTCTTCTATTTCAGCGGCAGCCTTTTCCAGAGCATTTCGTTGGTCTTTAGAGAGAGCCTTATAGTAATCCATGTTAATGGTTACCATATTTAGAGGGAAAGCGTAATTTATGTCTTTAAAATATGATAATACTTCCCAGAATTTTCCATTTTTTGTTGATTCAGCAGAAGTTAACACTGAATCTATCATTCCTGTCCGCAGGGAGGAATATACTTCACCCCAGGGCAAGGACAAAGGTGAGGCACCCAATTCTCTTAAAAATTTAGCGCCATTTTTATCATAAGTGCGTGTTTTAAGGCCTTTTAAGTCAACAACGCTATTAATTGGATTTTTGGTTACCAAGCCGCTAGGAGGCCAGGGTGCAGCATATAAAAATTTCTGGTTCCATTTCTTTGCCGCTTTTTGGTACAAGGGTTTACACTCATTATATAATTTTTTCGCTTCATCAAAACTTTTTACCAGTCGCGGGAGAGAACTAATTCCAAAGACATGCTCACTACCTGCAACAACCCCCATTAAAATGTCCGACATTGGAACCTGACCGTCTTTGACCACCTTTAGCAATTCGGGCCCCTTAAATCCCAAACTTCCACCAGGATGCACCGTGATTTTAACCGTGCCCTCGGAATATTTTTCCACCAACTTCGCAAATTCAAAAGCACCTTGGGTATGGAAACTGGTTGGGCCATAAATAGCATTAAGATCCAGGTTGATCACCTCGGCACGAACTGGAGCAGCGAAAAAGACCAAAATAAAGATAAATGTCAAAATCCTTGTAAATGTTTTCATGTAGTTTCCTCCTTTTGTTTATTTTGTGGCAGACGAAGTTTTTTTAGATGCGTTATTATCCATCTGTCCATATCCCCCGCCACCTGGTGTTTCTATTCTCAGAATATCTCCTTTACGCAACTTTACAAAGAATTTGCCAGGCATTTCCTTTTTTTGCCCATTTTGAATTATTATATTTTTACCACACCTTCCACTCTCTCCTCCAAAAAGGCCATAAGGTGCATTGGTTCTCCTTTCTGACAGGACGGTCACTTCTGCATCGGAAATTAACTTTATTTCCCTTATTAGACCATCTCCACCGTTGTATTGTCCTTTTCCTCCCGACCCTCTACGAATAGAATATTCGGTAACTAAAAATGGATAACTGAACTCCAATGCTTCTACAGGTGTGTTTAAAGTATTTGTCATATGTGAGTGTACTGCAGAGTCACCATCCTGTTTAAAAGTAGCGCCCATACCTCCTGCTAAGGTTTCGTAATATGCAAAAGGAGTATCATTTCTATCATCTATCCCGCCTATGGCAAGGTTATTCATTGTTCCTTGACTTGCCGCAGGAATCCTTTCAGGCAAAGCTTGAGACAAAGCTCCCAACACAACATCTACTATTCTTTGTGATGTTTCTACATTTCCGCCGGCCACCGCTGAAGGAAATGTGGCATCAACAATAGTTCCCTTTTTGGTTATGATTTTTATAGGACGCTGACACCCTGCATTTGTTGGTATATCTTCTTTAATAAGTGATCTAAAGACATATAAAACTGCAGATAAAGTTATTGCATAAACAGCATTTACGCTGCCATCTACTTGCCTGTCTGACTTTGAAAAATCTATTGTTGCAGTATCGTCCTTAATTGTAATGCTAACATGGATTTTTATATTGCTGTTTCCATAACCATCGTCATCAAGAACATCTTCAAAAGAATAAGCACCATCTGGTATTTCTAAAATTGTTTTTCTGGTAATTTTTTCAGAATAGTCAATTAAGCTTTTTGCATAGAAATTTACTGTTTCTAAACCATATTTTTGTATAAGGTCTTGTGTACGTTTGACACCAGTAATGTTGGCCATAACCTGCGCGGCAAAGTCTCCTTCTCTTTCCTGGGGAGTCCTCACATTATTTAGAAAGAACTTCATCACTTTTTCATCAATCTTGTTGTTTTCTACAATCTTTAGGGGTGGAATTATTACCCCCTCTTGAAAAATTGAACTTGATAAGGGCATCGAGCCAGAACTCATCCCTCCAACATCAGAGTGGTGGGCCCTATTTGCGACATAGTAGACTGGTTTTTCCTCTCCGGCAAAAACAGGAGCAACTATCGTAATATCAGGTAAATGAGTACCGCCTTTAAACGGGTCGTTTAAGATGATCATATCCCCTTCATTTAATTCATATTCCTGAATCGCTGCCTTTACGGACAAAGGCATTGAACCTAGATGAACAGGAATATGGGCAGCTTGGGCTATCATATCTCCCTGTGCGTCAAAAATGGCACAGGAGAAATCCCTTCTTTCTTTAATATTTGGAGAAAATGCCGTTCTATTCAAGGTAACTCCCATTTCCTCTGAAATGGAGGCAAATCTGTTTTTGAAAACTTCAAGCAAAATGGGGTTTACTTTCATAACAATCCCTTGTGCGATTATTTAAGTTAAAAGTTTGATGCCATGAACTAAAACTGACTATTCATTTCATTAGTTTATGGAAATGATTATGTTCCCATAGCCATCAATTTCTCCGGTAGCAAATGGAGGAATAACAATAGTCGAGGTATACTCAACAACAATTGCCGGCCCTTTTATCAAGTTTCCACAAATTAATTTATCTCTATCCAAAATTATTGTCTGTTCTTTTTTGCTGTCAAAGATAACAGTTTTTTTATCAATAATGGCCTCGGAGGGAATATCCTTTTTAGTGAGTTTACTTTTTGGAAATTGAGGTTTGTCCGGAAGTCCTCTCGCCCTCAACCTGATATTTACTATTTCGACCTGTTTATCTCTATTCGAATAACCGTATGTCTTTTCATGCAATTTATGAAAGGTTTCTTCATAATTTTCATTAAAGGGAACAATGATTTCATAAGATTGGCCCTTATATCTCATATCCAGGTATTTATCCAAGATAATGTTATCTTTATTTATGCCCTCAAACAACAAATCATGGATGGCCTTGTCTTCCATAGGAGAAAATAATTTATTTATTTCTGCAAACTCCATCTTTTCCTTAAGCATTACTGTCTGAGAATAATCCTTTATAATATCGGCCATCATCATGCCAATAGCAGAGAGAATGCCTGGATTTTTAGGGACCAGCACTTTCGGCATATTGAGAAGCTTCGCTAAAAACGCCGCATGCATTCCTCCTGCTCCACCAAAAGAAAATAACACGAACTCCCTTGGATCAAATCCTCTTTCCACAGAAATTACCCGAATAGCCCTTTCCATAGCCGTATTGGCTACCGACAAAATTCCTTCTGCCAACTCAACAGGGGAAAGCCCAATTTCTTGAGACATTTTATTAAAATAATTATTTAATCTATCAACATGTAACTCCATTTTCCCGCCCAGAAAGTTATCCGGAATGAGTCTTCCCAGAAACAGGTTTGCATCTGTAACGGTGATGTTTTCTCCTTTTCCGTAACATATCGGACCAGGGTCAGCCCCAGCACTTTCAGGACCAACCTTTAATGATCCTCCCGCATCAATATGAGCTATTGAGCCACCACCTGCTCCAACAGTATGTATATCTATCATGGGCACTTTTACGGGAAATTCTGCAATACTTGACTCCAGTGTGAGCGGCAGACTTTGATCTAAAAGTGCAACATCTGTAGATGTTCCGCCCATATCAAAAGTTATTAATCTATCAAATCCAGCCATCTTGCCTAATTCGTATGCTCCAACAGCTCCTCCGGCAGGACCGGACAATATAGTCCGCACGGATTCTTTCATTGCTGTTTCAGCAGAAATAGTTCCTCCATTGGACTGCATTATGCTAAGTTTGTTATCGCCTATACTATCCTTTATATATGTAATATATTTTTTCATTTTTGGAGAAACATAGGCGTTGATAACTGTCGTTGATGTTCTTTCATATTCTCTGAATTCAGATAATATTTCGTGAGATAATGATATAGGGATATTCAACTTTTTAAGAATTTCTTTTACTTTTAGTTCATGCTCTGGATTTTTGAACGAGAAAAGTAGAGACACTGCTATGGACTCAACCTGGTCGCTTTGCAGTTTGTCAATTAATTCGAATAGGGCTTGTTCGTCTATTTCTTCCAGTACACTGCCCACATAGTTTACTCTACCGCTGATTCCAAATCGTAATTTTGGCGGGATAAGAGGCTCATTTTTTTTGTATGAGAGATTATATAATTCACTTCTGTTTTGTCTGCCAATTTCAATAATATCTTCAAAACCTTTATTGGTTATGAGTGCAGTCTTGGACCCTTTTTTTTCTAAAATTGCATTTGTCGCAACAGTAGACCCATGAATAACCCGGAATTTACCTTCTTTAACGATATGTCTAATTCCTGCTAATACAGCCTCTGCTGGATTCGATGGGGTAGATAACAATTTATACACACCCCACTCATTGCCGTCCTTGTAAATAAAATCAGTAAAAGTTCCTCCTGTATCAACACATATTATCATTAATTCCTCCTGATCATTATAATGCCTGGATAGCAATATAGAGAAAAAAAGTTTTTTGAAATTTCTTGAGTTCGGCTCTTTTTATGGCAGGATTTGCCGTAGCCAAGTTTAAATAACAGAGGATGAACTCTGGACAAAAGAATTAAGTTTAATTAGCCAGTTAGGAGCAAAAAATGATTCTAGCCAGTTTTTGGGTAAAGGTCAAAAAAAGAAAATTTATTATTATTTCTAAGGAGTTACAGAATGCAATTTAAAGTCGTTTATAGTCAGAGGGATATTCAGGCAAGGGTTCAGGAACTGGGCGCGCAAATATCCAAAGATTATGCCAATGAGCCTTTAGTTGCTGTGTGCGTGCTAAAAGGAGCATTTGTATTTTTTGCTGACTTGATGCGGGCTTTGACTATTGATCCAGAAATGGATTTTGTTCGTTTATCCAGCTATGCTGACCAGACTTCAACTACCGGAAAGGTTGTTTTTTCCAAGGACATGGAAATTTCCGTTGAAAACAAGAATGTGCTCGTCGTGGAAGATATTGTGGACTCAGGTCATTCTATAAATTATTTAACTAAGGTACTTGAGGCAAGGAAACCAAAAAGTATAAAAATTTGTGCATTATTGGATAAAAGAGAGAGACGAGAAGTGGATGTTCAGGTTGACTATCCGGGATTTGTTCTGGAAAAAGGTTTTGTTGTTGGTTATGGTTTAGATTATGCCGAGAAGTACAGGAACAAGGATGGAATATATGAATTGGTCTTTTGACAAAAAAAAAATCATTCTAAGAGGTGGTTTATGATTGTACAATGCCCGCAATGCAGCACAAAATACAAAATAAACGAGTCCAGATTGCAACCCGGAGTTAAGCTCAAATGTACCAGATGCGAACATATTTTTGTTCCTAGTTTGCCAGAAGATGATGGGATAAAGCTGGACGAACCCGAAATAGATGGTCTCGGGGATGTTGCCCCTGAAAATGAAAAGGAGACCGGGAAGGGGAGGGAGTTTGAAACGGAGGAAAAAGAACCTAAAGATATAGAAATAGAGATTTCGCCACAAAAGAAAAAAAAGTCCAAAAAAAGATCCAGGTTTTTTGTTGTTTTTATTTTATTGGTTTTCCTGTTGATCGGGCTCGGCGGTGGCATATACTATTTTTTCCCTCAATTAATAAACTATATTCCTGGTCTGAACACTATTAAACAAACTCAGGAAAGTTTGGAACAAAAGCAGGTGGTCAATGAAGAGAGAGTGAAAAATATCTCCCTGGAAAATGTGCGCCAATATTTTGTGACCAACGAAAAAATCGGTCAGCTATTTGTTATTGAAGGCCAGGCCGTGAACAGATTTAACCAACCTAAAGAACTTATCAAATTAAGGGCCAGCTTGTACGATAAGCAGGGCAATGTGGTTCAATCCAAAGAGTTTTATTGTGGCAATGTTGTTTCTCTGTTCCGATTACAGGTGTTGAGCTTGGAAGAACTGGAATCAGCTTTGAATGCTAAAGTTGGCATTCTGACCAATAATACCTATATCAAACCCGGTGGCTCCACTCCGTTTATGGTTGTCTTTAAAGATCCTCCGAAAGGTGTAGAGGAGTTTGGTCTTGAGGTTATTGATGTCAAAGACCCGCCGAAGAAGTGAATAGGAGAAATTGAGAAACGGTGAAACAGAGAGGCGGATGAAAATTAAAGCAATAGTGCTAGCGTGGCCGGAATAGTGCATTAATCATAATAGAAGATTGGGTGTGAAAAGTAAAAAAGTATATATTTGTACAGCCTGCGGGGCAAAGGCCTTACAATGGCAAGGGCAGTGTGTGCAATGCGGAGAATGGAATACCCTGGAGTTAAAAGAAGTTGCTTCGTCTAGGCTTGTTGTACCTAAATCTAAGGCCAAGCCTGAAAGGCTTGATACCGGTCAAGTACTCAGCGCGCAATTTTTTAGCACTTCTATTGCTGAACTGGATAACCTGTTGGGTGGAGGGTTTGTTCCAGGCGGGGTTATCCTTTTGGGAGGAGAGCCGGGCATAGGCAAGTCCACTTTGCTCTTGCAACTGGCAGTTAATGTAGCCCGGGAAGGGAAAAAAAGTATTTATATAAGCGGAGAAGAGTCTTTATCTCAAATCCAGTCCAGGGCTGAAAGATTGAATCTTCTGCCATCGGCTATGTTGGCGATGGCCACCAATTCTCTGGAAGAGATTCTGGCTCTGTTTGAGTCCGGGGATATCCCTCAGCTATTGATCATTGATTCTGTCCAGACCATAGCCTGTACATCTGTGGATTCCATTCCCGGATCTCCATCTCAGATAAGGGCTGTTGCCACGGAACTTATCCATAAGGCCAAGGAAAATAACACCTGCATTATTCTAGTGGGTCATGTGACCAAGGATGGACAGATAGCCGGCCCTAAGCTTTTGGAACACATGGTGGATACGGTACTTTACCTGGAAGGGGACAAGGAGCATTTATTCCGGGTTTTGCGCGTGGTTAAAAATAGGTTTGGGCCCAGCAATGAGCTGATTTTATGGCAAATGAAAGCTTACGGTATGGAGATAGTTCAGGATCCGTCCACATTTTTCCTCCAGGCTCGAAATGCCAGTTTGAGTGGCTCTGCCATTGTCATGGCTGTGGACGGACAAAAACCTTTCGCTGTTGAAGTCCAGGCCCTTGCCAGCAATACTTTTCTGGCCATTCCCAGGCGTACGGCTTTAGGCATTGATGCCAATAGGCTCCACTTACTACTCGCTGTTATGGAAAAAAAGCTAAAGCTCAACCTGGGTCAAATGGATATTTATGCTAAAATTGGTGGAGGGCTTAGGATTAATGACCCGGGTTTGGATTTGGGGTTAGTGGCATCTGTTTTGTCTTCTTTTTTTGAACAGCCACTTCCAGAACAGGCAGTTTTTTGGGGGGAAGTGGATTTAAACGGTCAGATTAGACCTGTGTTAGGGCATGACCTGCGTTTGCGTCAGGCAGAAAAGCTGGGTTACAAGCCTATATTCTGCCCTAAAGTTAGAAGCGATGCTTCCTTAGGGTGCGCTACGATTATGGATCTGAAAAGGATTTTGTTTACCACCTAACCAGGACCCTAAACTCCTTAAACTTCAGCTCTTTAGAGCCTGTAGCCGAACCTTTATATCAACTCAATTTCCATGGTTTATTCCAGTCTTGGTTTCTTTCATGCTGGTACAAAGTCTTGGACCCATCTAAAACTTGCTTGCGGGCAGAACATAATGGGATATTTTGGGTAAGCGAATAGTCTTTTAATTATACTAAGTTGAGCGATTTTCACTCAATGGGTGAGATTGCCACGGACAGCTTCGCTGCCCTCGCAATGACGATCTCGCTCCTGTCATTGCGAGTGGAACAAAGTGTAGCGAAGCAATCTCAAAGTTTGAACTGCAAAAAAAATCGCTCAATTTAAACTATAGATAGTTATGGTCAATGTCGCAAAATATTCAGCCCATTCATCCCGATGCTCTGTTTTCCCGCAAGCTTCGTTGAGATTGGGTTACCCAAGCCGTTTGTAATACATTCCAGAAACCAAAAGACTTTCAATTTGGTGGTTAAAATAGGTGGTGGCCACAGGCTCTTTAGCCTTTTGACCTCTTCTTGTGTTTTCTAATCCATGCAAGCAATCTTGGCTCTTGCCCTTGATCTTTTGGATGGTAAAAACGGCGGCCAAGTAATTCCTGAGGCAGATAATCCTGTTCTACCCAGGATCCTGGATAGGAGTGGGGATATTTATAGTTTTTTCCATAGCCCCATTCTTTTTGCAGCCTGGTAGAGGCATTGCGCAGGTGCAGTGGTACTGACCTGGGGCCATTTAACCTCACCTCTTTTTGGGCAGCAAGATAGGCTGCGTAGGTGGAGTTGGATTTAGGTGCCAGGGCCAGATAAACCACTGTTTCGGCCAGAGGAATAAAGCCCTCAGGCATACCCACAAATTCAACAGCGTGTTGGCAAGAAACAGCTAAAGGCAAAGCCATGGGGTCTGCCATGCCGATATCTTCTGAAGCCGATAAAATCAGGCGTCGACAGATGAAACGGGGATCTTCTCCTCCTTCGAGAAGGCAGGCCAGGTAATACAGGGCAGCATCAGGGTCACTACCGCGGATGGATTTGATCAGTGCTGAAGCAAGTTCATAATGGGCATCGCCAGCTCTATCTCCCCGGATAACTATTTCCGGAAGAATAGTTTTCAACTTTTTGGGAGAGCGTTCATTTTCCTTAAGGCTAGCTGTATATTCTAAAAGATTCAGTAGGGTTCTGGCATCACCCCCGGCAAGAGAAGCCAGAAGTTCAAGGCTTTGGTCAGGAATAGCTATGTCCAGGATTTCTTTTCCTTTCTGGGCAATCTGTAGTAATTCGTCTTGGTTTAAACTATGTAGCCTAAAAACACTTAGGCGAGACAATAGTTGTCTGGTTACACTAAAAGAGGGATTTTCAGTAGTTGTGGCCAAAAGCACAATCTCACCGCTTTCCAGCAGGGGAAGAAAAAAATCCTGCTGCGCCTTGGAAAAGCGGTGCAACTCGTCCAGAATAAGGATGTCCAGGCCAGAAATTTTTTGGCGAAGCTTAGCAATGCCAATTTCCGGAGCGCTGAATCGGGCAAAGTTTCGTCCTGAAGCCTTGGCAATGAGTAAAGCTAAGCTCGACTTTCCGCATCCGGGCGGTCCAAAAAAGAGAGCACTTTGCAGCCTCTTACCCTGAATAATGGCCCTGAGCCTGGATTTTATATGCTTCTGACCCACAAATTGGTCCAGGTTCTGGGGTCTTAGTTTCTCAGCCAGGGGAGTATGCATGTTTTAGTTATTTTTCCTTCACTTCTATAATCGCCTTGGTTAGTTTCTCCTTGTCATCTTTAAACAATTTATAGTTTAAAGCGTCTTCCAGGGCCTGACGGCTGGCTTCAATTATATTGTAAGATACTCCCACAGTTATCCATCTGGATTGGTGGTCGCCGGATTCGATGAGGACGCGTACTCTGGAAGCTGTACCGGAAAGATCTCCGTGAGTTAGAACAGAAAATACTCTTACCTTAAAGTCCAGTAGCTCTACTTCTGAAAGGGCTGGGTAAAATTTTTCCAGGGCCTTGCGCAGGGCATTGTCCAGGGCATTGACTGGCCCTTTGCCGGTAGCTGCCGTGTGCTCAAGCATTCCACCTACGCGAACCCTGACCGTGGCTTCAGAGATTGGCTCCCTGTCTTCAACCCGCTTAGTTTCCAGGATACGGAATTCTTCCAGTGTAAAGTAGCGGCGCGCTCTGCCCAGCGTTCGATTAAGTAGAAGCTCAAAAGAGGCTTCCGCAGCCGTGTATTCATAACCCTGGCTTTCAAGGTCTTTTAATCTGGATAGAAGGTCTAGAACAAAAGGATCATCCTTATCGAGATGAAATCCATATTGTCTGGCCTTAAACAAGATATTACTCTGTCCGGCCAGATCTGAAAGAAGGATGCGTTGTTTGTTGCCGACTGACTCGGGAGTGATGTGCTCGTAGGTCTTGGGGTTGCGGCGTACAGCACTGACATGGACACCGCCCTTGTGGGCAAAAGCAGATTTACCTACAAAAGGTTGACGATGAAAAGAGGGTAAATTTGCTACTTCCGAAACAAAGTGAGATATTGAGGTTAAGAGATTGAGTTTATCTTCCGGCAAACAAGTATAGCCCATCTTCAGTTGCAGGTTGGGGATAATAGAACACAAATTGGCATTGCCGCACCTTTCCCCATAGCCGTTTATGGTTCCTTGTACCTGGACGATGCCTTTTTCTACAGCAATTAAAGAGTTGGCTACAGCCAGCTCTGAATCATTGTGAGTATGAATGCCTAAGGATGCTTCTGGCAATTCTTTTTGGACCTGCTCAATAATAGCTGATAATTCGGAGCAGATAGTCCCGCCGTTGGTGTCACATAAAACCAGGACATCGGCTCCTGCCTCAAAGGCTTTTTTCAAGCAAGCCAGAGCATAGTCTCTGTTGGCTTTAAAGCCGTCGAAGAAATGTTCGGCATCAAAAAATAATTCTTTTACCTTGGGCCTTAAATAGGCAAGTGAATTGTAGATAAGCTCTAAATTACGTTCAAGAGTGGTTCGAAGTGCTTCCCGAACATGAATGTCCCAGGTTTTGCCAAAGATAGTGACAACAGGGGTCCGGGCTTGAAGTAAAGAATTCAGATTCGGATCGTTTTTAGGAGACTTCTTGGCAAGATGGGTGCTGCCAAAGGCAGATATCTGTGCATTTTTCAGGTCATAGTTTTTTATTTCCTGAAAAAATCTTTGATCTGTAGGATTAGAAGCAGGCCAGCCTCCTTCAATATAGTGGATGCCCAATTCGTCTAGTTTTTGGGCGATACGGATTTTGTCTTCAGTGGACAAATGCACGTCTTCAGACTGGGTGCCGTCCCTTAAAGTTGTGTCATAGATTTTTACTGTTTTCATTGGTTTTGCCGGTTATTTGGGGGTTGAGTAGTTTTGTTATTGAGTCGTCTTTATGGCTCGTAAACCCGCCTTGGTGGAAATCAAGGGACCATCTCCTTTGACCTATCAACTTCATAATTTCTCATTGTCTTAAGCCTGGTCTAGACCAAAGGCTTCATGCAAGGTACGCACTGCAAGTTCAGTGTACTTCTCCTCTATAAGACATGATATCTTAATTTCCGAGGTACTAATGATCATTATATTAATATTTTCGTTTTTTAGAGCAGAAAAGGCAATGGCTGCAACACCAGAATGATTGCGCATGCCCACGCCAATAACAGAGACCTTGGCCACATTGGGATCAGAGAGTACACCCCTGGCTCCAATCTGGTCTTTTATTTTTTCAATAATATCCAGAGTCTCTTCAAGAGAACCTTTAGGTACTGTAAAGGTCATATCTGTTCGTCCCTCGCGGCTTGGGTTCTGGACAATCATGTCCACAACAATATTAGCCGCGGCAAGTGGTTCAAAGACCGTAGCGGCAATACCTGGTTCATCATAAACGTCAACCAGGGTAATTCTGGCCTGGTCTTTATCGTATGCAATACCCGAAACCATTGCAGCTTCCATTGTTTCGTCCTCCTGTACAACTAAGGTTCCTGGTTCATCAGAGAATGTGGACCTCACATGAACCGGGACATTATACTTTTTAGCAAATTCCACTGACCGGATTTGTAAAACTTTTGCCCCCATACTAGCCATCTCCAGCATCTCATCATAGGCAATTTTATGAATTTTTCTGGCCTTGGAGCAGATATTGGGATCAGTGGTATATACTCCATCTACATCCGTATATATTTCACACAGTTCAGCATTTAGGGCCGCAGCCAGGGCAACCGCTGAGGTATCTGAACCACCACGGCCCAGAGTAGTGATCCTTTGTTCGCAGTCACAACCTTGGAAACCGGCAGCAACCAAAACATCAAAGCGTGTGAGCATATGTTTTAGTTTTTCAGCATCAATGTCCAGGATGCGTGCCTTGCCAAAGCTTTTATCTGTTTGAATAGGGATTTGGTAACCTAATAAGGATCTGGTTTTAACACCTTTATCCTTGAGAAGCATAGAGAACAGAGCCACTGAAGTTTGTTCACCGGTGGCCAAAAGGACATCCATCTCTGCCGGATCAGGCTTGGAAGACCATTTTTTGGCCATATCGATAAGCCTGTTGGTTTCTCCGGACATGGCCGAAAGAACGACCACAACCTTATACCCTTTATCTAGTGCTGCTAAGACTTTTTCTCGCACTTTGAGCATGCACTCCAGATTGGCCACAGAGGTTCCGCCAAATTTCTGTACCAGAATGCGCATGGCTTATTTTTACTCCTTTAAAGTTTATAATAAAAGTTTAAGGTTTATAGGCTTGTCCGAGTTTTATACACTTACTCAGCCCTCCAACCCTCTTACATCCCAATTCTGCAGACAAGTATAAATCTTTTCCCCTGAGCCTTTGGCCTTAATCTCCATTTTTCTGCCTTTAGTGCAATAAGAAAGAGATATAAGGAGATAATCTTCTGGCCAAAGGTCTTCGGGCAGGTATTCGCTCCATTCCATGAGAATAAAATATTGGCCAGAATAGAGATATTCTTCCATCCCTTCATCAAGACCACAAGCTTGAAGACGGTATAAATCAAAGTGTGCTACTTCAGGCTCAGTAGGATAAATATTGACAATGTTAAAACTCGGGCTGCTAACTTCTGCCTCATTTCCATGAGGTAGGCTGGCAACAATTCCTCTGATGATTGTAGTTTTTCCTACGCCTAGCTCTCCCTGAAACAAGAGAGGGGGAAAACAATTTTCCTGGCAAAGGCAAGATGCAAGTGCTTGCCCGAATTTAAGGGCCTGTTCCGGCGAGTCAAGAATCAGCTTCATTTTTTCTGGTGAATAAGGTAGCGAGGACATCCTCCTTGCCCACTACACCTATAAGTTTGCCATTATCTACCACTGGCAGGGTATGGAATTTTTTTTCTGCCATGAGTTGAGCAATTTCTTCCAGAGAGGTGTCCGGTTCAATAGTTTGGGGATCAGGAGTCATGGCCTGTTTTACTTTTACCGCAGCCATCTTTTGTAGTTCTTTCTCGACCTGGGACAGAGAAGAAAGGGGAAAGAAGCCATCTAAGATGGTGAACATGGAGGGGAGAGGGAACTTTTTTTGCATGGCTACCAAGTCACTTTGACAGAGTATACCCACTACATTCATTTCTTTATCCACCACGGGCAACCCATTGATGTGTTCAGAGAGTAAAATTTTTACTGCTTCAGCAATATCTGTCTCTGGATAGACAACAATGGGATTGGTGGTCATTATGTCTTTAGCCTTGATCATTTTTAGCCTCCGCTAAGGTTTGAGGCAAGATGTGGGCAATTTCCTGGGCTAGGTTTCCTCGATATGGAAAATCTGTTTTAAGTTTTTTACCGGCCAAACCGTGCCAGTAAACAGCAATAGAACAGGCATCCAGGGCTGAAAATCCCTGGCCCAAAAGAGAACCAATCATTCCTGCCAGTATATCTCCTGAGCCGCCGAGAGCCAGATTGGGAGTTGCAAAAGGAGAAATTAAAATGGGTGAGCTAGGACTGGAAATAATAGTTGCTGCACCTTTTAAGACTAGGTTGGTCTTAAATTTTTGCGTGAATTCGCGGGCAAACTTGGCCCGATGGCGATTGATTTCAGCAGCCTCAGTGTTAAAAAAGCGGGCCATTTCTCCGGGGTGCGGGGTGAAAATGACTTCGTTTAGGCTATGGATTTTGTCGAATAGTTCCGGATGGTTGGCAAAGAAATATAAGGAGTCAGCATCAAAAATGGTTTTAGGATGGGTTATGCTTAAATATTTTTTCAAGAAGCCCAAAGCGCCTGAAGTTCGTCCCAGACCAGGGCCAAAGACCACGGCATCAAACTTGAAAAAGTTTTCTTCTACGTTTTTAATGCACGTTTCATCCCAATCTTTTCCCTCTCCCAGAGGCAAAGTCATAATATCCGGCCAACTGCATTTAACTTCATGGGCCAGGTCTTTGGGGCAGCCAATAGTTACCAAGCCGGCGCCAGAACGTATGGCCCCTAAAGCAGCCAGCAGAGGAGCTCCGGTTAGTCCGGAAGAGCCGCCTAAAATTAAGACATGACCTGCTTCGCCTTTGTGCATAGTGCTTTTGGGCTCTTTGACCATATCCAGGACTTTAGTTGTCAGAGCGTAGTGGGTACAGGGATGATCTTTTTTTATTTTTTTGGGGATACCTATTTTCCCAACGACAAGTTCGCCCACAAAAGGCTTGGCAGGTGGAAGAAATAGACCAAGCTTGGCTTCTTCAAAGGTGATAGTAGCATGAGCCTCTACAGCTATAGGACTTGGTTTTCCCGTTAATCCGTCTATGCCTGAAGGGATATCCAGAGAGAGAATAAAGCCGTCCTGCCCCAGTTTATTGATGGCCTTGATCCAGGAAATATAGTCCTCTCGTAGTTGTCCGGAAAAACCTGTTCCCAACAAGCCATCAACTATGATATCAACTTTATTTATGAAGTCCATGTGATATTCGGGCAAATGCATGAGATGGATGCCCATTTTTTGGATTAAAGACAGGTGATATCCTGCTGTGCCAGTGTACTCTTTTTGCCGCCTGGTGTGCAGAACCATTGTTTTCACTTCATGGTTATGTAAATGCCGGGCCAGGGCAAAGGCGTCTCCTCCATTGTTACCAGATCCGGCAAATATAAGAGCTGTTTTTCCTTTGAGAGAGCCGAGTTTTTGTTTGAGAAGATTCAATGCTTCGCGACTGGCATTTTCCATTAAAATTTCTGGGAGTAAACCAAACTCTTCCATGCAAAGTCGGTCCCATTGGGCCATTTCTGAAGGAGTTGGCAGGGGTTTGTACATAGTATCTTCTCCGAAAAAAATGTTAAAAGTTTGGAGCTTAGACATACATGCAATCTCAGCAGCGGCAGAGTGCATAGGCTTTAAAAGATGCGCCTGCAAAAACTACCTTTTTGCAGAGTTTGTTCAAAATTCAATGTTCAATGTTTTCCAACAGTTATGCGCTAAGAATTTTGTAAAAAAGTTAGTTTTTTGGTTTTTGCAGTAACATCTTAAAATGTTAAATTGCCTTAACGTGTTAACTTAATCAATATATTGTCCGAGTTATAAAAATTAGTTTTTTGTTGTTACATTATCCTCTTGAACTAATAAAGCCGGTCAAACAAAATTTTCATCCCTCTAAAATGACAACAGCCGCGGCTGTGTTACGGCTATGGGTGATAGATAAATGTACTCTTTTACAACCTAGGGATTGAGCTTTTTTGTAGGCCGGGCCTAGAAAATATAAATGTGGTTGACCGGATTTTGAGGATTTTATTTCCAGATGCTGAAAGGTAATACCCTGAGCAAAACCTGTTCCCAAAGCCTTGACGCCAGCTTCTTTTGATGCAAAACGCGAAGCTAAGTAGGAAATAGGATTTTGAGGTAGATTTTCTATTTCCTTTGGTGTAAGAATTTTATGTACTAACCGATCTTTAAATTTGGCATAACTATGAGATATGCGATTAATTTCAACTATATCTAGCCCTAGCCCAAGTATCATGTGTTTAGACCTGATTACGATACGAATTGACTAATGATATTGACCATTTGTTGTACAGCCTTGAACATACCGACAAAAACAGCCCTGGAAATAATGCTGTGACCAATAGAGTATTCACAGATCCCTGGTACTTTGGCAAAGGCTAAAATGTTGTGATAATTTAGACCATGTCCAAGATTGACTTTGAGCCCTAGCTCTCTCGCAAATTCGATGCCTGCAACAATTTTTTTAAACTCATTTTGTTGATCTTCCGTGTTTTGGGCATCTGCATAATGACCGGTATGGATTTCTATGTATTCGGTACCAATTTTGGCTGCGGCCTCAATCTGTTCTTTTTCAGCGTCTATAAAGAGACTGGTTTTTATCCCCTTGGCCTTTATTGGAGCAAGAAACTCTTTTAGTTCTCCTTCACGACCCAGGCAGTTTAAACCTCCTTCGGTTGTCAACTCCTGGCGTTTTTCCGGAACCAAGCAGACCATGTGAGGAACAGTGTGTAAAGCGATTTTTTGCATTTCTTCAGTGGCTGCCATTTCCAGGTGCAGGTTGGTCTTCAATGTTGTTTTTAAAAGCTCAACATCTTTGTCCTGGATATGACGCCGGTCTTCGCGCAGGTGAACAATAATGCCATGGGCTCCAGCCAGTTCAGCTAGATGTGCCCCGGTGACAGGGTCTGGCTCTTTGCCTAGCCTTGCCTGACGCAAAGTAGCTATATGGTCAACATTGACAACTAGAACAGGCATAAGTGATTCTCCTTAACGTATGAAAACTTTGTATCTCGCCCATGAATGATGAAAAGTCAAGTAAATCAACCAATGTGTCTACGATGAGGTCAAACTTCAGGCTTTGATGATTTGATGAGTGATAGTTTGGTGTGTCAGTAATGAGTAGAAGTTACTAGGTCAACTTTCCGTGTTAAATGACGGGCACATTTTCTTTGTTAGCAATAAAGAAAATGTGTTTTTTGAAAATCCTGTAATATCAATGAGTTGAACAAGTAGGAAAGTTGAGTTACTAAAAGATAAAATGTAGATTATGACTGAAAACTTGTCTTTTCAGAAAGAATATTACTCCCACTATAGGCAATAAAACTCGCCTCTACTGCAGGGCTTTTAGTAAATGTTTTTATGCAAGTCTCGGTAAGACAATTTATGGTTCCGCGACTTGGATGAACATTGGAGTTGAACCTGATTAAAGAAAGTTTCTACTAAAATTTTACCTGACCTCCCGCCAGGAGGTCATGCTTACGGTGTATAACAATTTATTACCCACGTTATTCAGTGCCTGGCTGCTGTAACGGATTTTGGCATTTCCCCTAAGCTCCACTTCAGAATCGGCAACATTGTTGCCAGCTACCACAACTGCGCCAAACAGATAGGCGTTCCCTTTCCCTAGATCCAGGTCCCAGGTACCAACATCCCAGGTTTTGTTTAAGACGATAATCAATCCCTCAAAATGAAAAGTTCCTTGAAATGTTGCACCCTCTTCCACGATCAATATGCCTGCCCCGTCCACGCTGCCCGCGAACTTTGTGTCGTCTGTTACATAGGTGATCTGAGGATCGTCTCGCGTTCCAAGGGTCAGGGAACCAGCTATGGTTGGTGTACCGTTGATAGTATTATCGGCCAGAGGAATAAGCTCATTTGCAAAATCTTGCCAGTCTGTTGCCGTCATGTTCCCTCCGCCTGTCTTTACGGGCGGGTCGCCATACACATTTTGTTTCCATCCCGAGTCATACACGTTGCTAAGCGTGGGGGTAGTGTTTTCGGTATACAAGCCGGGCTTTGCCGGTTTGCTAGTAAGTGTTCCCGCGCAATTTGCACCTGAACAGTAAAAATTGGCCGGCGGGTCATAATCACGGCCATCGACAAAATTTTTGTGTGCACCGCTACCGGCGAAATGGATGGTCGAGTTAGGTCCATAGACCCCCATGGCCCCGTCCGGAGGGGGAAGCGTATTGGAGGTTTTTTGAAAAACTACCCGGATGACTGCCTTGGCTCCCTGGGGGCCTCTGCCTGTACTTGTAAAGCTGTAGTTAGTACCGTTTTTCGATATGGCCGAAATGGTAAAATCATAACCGTTCGGCACTGTATAGGTTGGGGTTACAGAAGTGTTGTCTGTTACGGGGAGGGGAAAAGTTTTATTATTAATCTGGGCCAGAGTGTACTGGACGCCTGCTTCGGCATTAAAAAAAGCCGTTTTCTGAGCCTTGTCGCTAGCGGCGATTTGGGTTTCTGTTCTACTGATGTTGGTGGCGGATATGCCGATAATAACAAGTAATGCCATTACCAAAAGGGAGACTATGAGGACGTAACCTTTTTCACTTTTTTTTAAATGACTTGATGATTCTTTCTTCATATGCCCCCCGTCCCTATTAATATGGCGCTTTAATACAATTAAAGGAGACGCGTCTTGATTTTCCACCGTCTGTCCAGGTCACAATGACCCTTATGTTTTTGGTATTAGATATTGGTGAGTCCAGCGCGACGTTCCAGGAAATACTATATTGGCCTTGAGTTATGTTGAAATCTGCCTGTGCATCGGTTTTGTCCAGGCCGGTAGTACCGTCTCCGTTCCTATCATTTAGTAAGGGATCGTTATATGGTAAGGTCGTCAGGAACTCCAGCTGGCTTGCAGCCAATGCGCTGGCCTCGGTGATACGGCGGCCGATGGCGTTGTTTTTAACAGCAGTAGTCTGCATGCCGCCAACGGCCAGAATGCCAATGACAAGTATCGTCATGGCTATTAAAACCTCTATCAGGGAGAAACCTTTTTGACTCTTTTTATTCATGATGCAACTGCAATAATTAAAATTTTACAGTTTTGATAAACATCCTCATCTTGTAACCTGTTCAAATAATTCAAAATTCATCATTCAAAATTCAACATCGCCTGCAAAAAGGGACTTTTTGCAGGCGCATTATTCATAACCCATTAAAGACCCATGTTCCGACAATGTACGATCCCGGTAAGAAGGCGTCGACGGAATTTGTCATTAGGAGTTATGACCTGATTGCCGATCACGTACGTATTTGTGTTCTGAAAATCCGGGTCCTCCTTGTCTGCCTTGGCGAGGATCCAAATCCTGACCGCCCGGATCCGGTCAATGGCAACTGGACTTATGGGAGAGTTGTCGAAGATACTGTAATCCAAACTGCCATCGTTGTTAGTATCTATTGCCCATATGATATCACTGGACGAGTTGGTTTCCAAATTACCGTCGAGGTCTTTGTCATAAGCATAGGCCAGGCCAAAGTACTCTATGTTTTCGGCCAGTAATTGCCGTCCGCTGCCGTCGTCCCTTGCCAAATCAAGATTACTATCACTATCGAAATCATACAGGGAATAGGAGATGGTTTCATTTGGGTCGACATTGCCGTTGTCGTTCATATCACTGGTAAACTTGATGATGTTGAATGCAGCGTTGGTTATACCAAACTTTCCGCTACCTGTCGGATCATACCCTGCCATCCTGATCTCCATGGTCATTATGTCCATGGCCGCCCTTAGATTCTGCTGCATCTCAGCGACCTGTTCCTGTACATGATAGTTTTTGTGCTGCCACTGAAATGCCGAGTATATCGCGGTTAGGAGGACCCCGGATACAGCTATCACGACAAGGAGCTCTATCAAGGTAAAACCATTATTTGACTTAAAATGATAAACTTTACTCATCTTTTTCATTTTATTCTATTTTTGTTTGGAACCGATGAGTTGAATTGCGTTATTTATTGAGTCTGTGGCCAAACCTTACTTAAGAGGACAATTTTTCATAATTTTTTACAATCCTGATTTCTAATCTGGTAGTCAAAATGGCGTTTGGGCACAGACTCTATTTATCAATATAGACGCAGATCACTCCCAATCGGTTCCGTTCCAGCTTCTTAAGACAATTGCCCCTGAAGACCTTGCTCCTATGGCGACGGCGTCATTGTTGTTATTTGACAGATAACAATAGCCATTAAAGCCCGATAGAAGTCCCCTTGCGTTAAACACGGCCACGTTATTAGTAAAGGTAACATGGTCGCCCCAAGTTGTGTTATGTGCTACGTCAAATGCGGCGTTTCCATGGCCATAACCTACTCCACTTTGATAATCATCTAAGTTGACTGTTTCCTGTATGACATTGTCACTATGTGCAGCCCAGTTATTGTCTGGCCCCTTGTCTGAACAAATGAGGTAACGGTTATTGGGAACATCAAATACTATGGCCCACTCCTTACTTTCCCGGACAGCGTTCAATCTGATTTTTTGCATATTTGACAACAGGTCCCTGGCCGCCGACTCCAACCGGTGGCGGGGAAACCAACTGACAATATTTGGCACGGCAAGGGCGGTCAGGATGCCCATGATGGCAATGACGACTGCCATCTCAATAAAGGTAATTCCCGCCTGGTGAATAAGATTGTGAGAAAGACGATGTTTCATTCTTTTTCCCATGGTACAGTTGGTTTATTGTCGCCCGGAGTTAAAAGTATAAGTCATCGCAAGCTTTGCCGACTTTGTAAAGTTTGTAGAGAACCTACCTGTATTTACCTCCTTAATATTTTACGCATTGGTATTTCGAGAATTTTATAATCTTTTACGACCCCGAACGCCCGCCTGGTTGCTGGTTTTCGCTATGTTTTTATATAAAAATATATATTCATATTTAATGTTGAGTCAACTAGAATGTAAAGAATAATTAAAGGGGCGAATATACTTGTAGTTACACTCCGGCTCAGAGGAGATGTCGTGGTTTCAAGAGATGAGAACAGCGGTTCTTATGTTGAGGGAGTGCCAGTGGTCACGCAAAAAGGAAGAACCAGAATTCAGTCCGGATAACAGCTGGCTGCACTTGGGTCGAGTAGTTGAGCAGGTAGAGTAGTTGAATGGTTGAGTGGGGTTATTTTAATGTTGGATGTTTAATGCTTAATGTTGAATGAAAAAGAAGAGAAAAGGGCGTATTGAAGAGGAAGCTCTGAAGTTGAGAAGATGAGAAGTCAGGTGGGGTGGGTTGGTTAGGAGAGTAAGGTGAGCAGGGTGGAGCTGGATGATATGAAAATGACTTTTTTGAGACTTTAGAAGCTTGGCCAATCCAGACGGAGTAGAGTGGATATGGGATTCCGTAGCAGAATTTTCCCCGGATTGTCGTCAGATTCCGGATTATTACCGCTTCACAGAGCATCTGAACAGGTTTGATTGCTCAATCATGACAAAATTACGCTAAATATGAACAACAAAAGAGAAACCAATCAGCAGATGCAATGCCAAAATTAAGGCTTGCCATAAATCATTCCAATTGGGATTTTTTGACTGAATCAGCTACTCTTCTTACTAAATCGTTTGTTACGCCAGTATAAAGTACTTTATCGCTTTTGTTGCTCATTATGTAGACGCAGCCACCCTTTTTCATAATCTTCTCATTCTTGAGATTCTTCGGTCGCTTATTACACTCCCTCAGAATGACAAGTATGGATGCACGTCATCCTGAGTTCCGCTAAAAGCGGGACGAAGGATCTCATTGCTTGTCTCTGTTTCGCATAAAAACCGTCATTCTGAGTCCCGCATCTTACTTGTTGAGGTTATTGCCAAATTTCTCGCCAGCTCTGCAGGATCACTCTGTTGCCGGGTGGGGCGGTAAAATTTCCATCACCAATCTGGATGACCTGGTTGTCTATGGTGGTCAGGTAGACATGTTTTCTGTCCACGTAAGGGGCGCCGCGGCTTTTTCTTATGCTGATGGACTCGACTAAACCGTCATCGGTGACCCATCCTCCGGAGCCATCCGCTAAATTAAGATTATACAAGTAGCCGGTCCCCATTTTATCATTGGCCGGGTCGTGGCTTTCCATCGTGCCTGTGGCTGTGGATATATAAATATGCCTTGCGGCAACAGTGGGCGAGGACCATACTTTTTCTCCCACCCCGGTATCCTTCTCCCACAACAAGGTGCCGGCGCCAGCCAAGGCCGGATCCCTGGGATCCGGATTCGGATTTTTGTCCGTGGCGTCTATGGCCAGAATTTTATACCGTTCATTATTGTCCGTCCAGTCTGCGCCGCCGGTGCCGAAGATTACTACCACGGGGTTAAAGCGGGTAACAGCCGGTGACACCGAGATAGGGTTGCCCACGCCGGCGTCCCAAAGGGGAACCTGTTTGTCAGCATATTCAGGGTATTTAAAATCGTCATAAGTACCGTTAGGGTTGAGTCTATGACCTACATAGTAACCAACGCCGTCTGGTTTCCGTTCATATTGGCCGGGATGGAGTTCATTCTTAAATTCCCAGTTTGATTCCCACAAGGTGTTGAGTTCCCACATCCTGCCTTCCATGTCTCCCACATAAAGTCGATCCGCAAAAGTATCACCGTCAATGTCAAAAAGGCTTATGGCCCCGGGGATGTCATTTATTGCGCTTTGGTAGTCTTGAGAAAAGCGCCACAATTTTTTGCCAGTTTTCAAGTCATAGGCAAAAATACTGATTCCCCCGTGGTTCTCTGCAATTTTTGCATAGCCCGTAGCTACAAAAACCACCCATTTTGTTTCGTAAGCATAGGGCATCTTGGTCTTTTCGTTCAGGACTATTTTGCCTGGATCGTCTATATACTTAACAGGCCATTTCACCTTGCCAATGGCGGCGCGATACGCGTGTCCCATGCCACCTCCGGGATCTTCTTGGTCGGTGACTTCCCAAAGCACCTTCACGTCGTCAGGGTTAGTGACGTCAAGGGCAAAGAGGTATCTGCCTCCCATGCCCTCGGGGCACACGAGGATGGTGCGCCATTCCTTGTCGCCGTCGTTGTCATGATCGTAGTAGATATCTCTGACCGTTGGTGATGCGTCTACAGCGGCAAAGTCCGGGAATGCATAGGGATCGGTTCGGTCATTTTTGAGTTTGCCAAGCAGGTTTCGCGGGATAAAGGCCCACTTTTCCCTGCCGGTTTTGGTTTCAATGGCATGCAGCATGCCGTAGAGGTCTCCAACATAGGCGATCTCTTCCCTGTCTTTGTTGGTACGGCTGTTGGGTCCAACAATCGCAGGAGCTGAATGCATGATTCCGCCTAGCTTGTTTCCTCTCACCCGGTTGATGAGTTGTATTTCATCTGTGTCATTGCCGCCTTCGGCCGGCGTTTTCGGCGTGAGATTGAGAAGCGCTCTGAGTTCCTCGATATGGTTTGCATCAAAGCCTGTCCGGGACCAGGTCCCATCTCTTTCCTGCCTGGCCGTAAATATCTGTCGGGTATCTGGGTCTTTGATATGATCAGCAGTATCCCATATGGCCTCCTCGGGGTTGGCGCTACCCTTTCTCACATCATAGCAGCGAAAGTGCCCTTTAAAGCTAGGATATTCGAAGCTCCCCTGGTATAAATAAGGGAATGATGTAATGGGGGTTGCGCGCGTGTATTCTTGTTTAGTGAGCATGTACTTGATGTCAAAAAGGGTATTGAGAACATACCGGACTCCTGCGATGTTTTTCCAGGAGCAGTCGTCGTTATAGGTACAAATGGTGGATTCGCCGCCAGTTGTATCTATGGTGAAATTCGCGGTTAGCTCAACGCCGGATGAAACCCCTCTTTTGTCATTGTAAAGTTCATAATCGGTTTTAGTATCGGTAATCTTTTTGAGCGTCTGAGAAGTATCGCCGCCGTTCCAGAAAAGAGTGATGGAATCCACGGTGATGGTGCTATCCCCTTTATTCCTGAAGGTTACTCCGGTGAGCTTCTTATTTTTTACCGAGGCAGTGGTAAGATCAAGCTCCAGAGGGCTGCCGGCCTTGGCAGTGAGTTCGTTTTTGTTGAAAGTTACCGTGCTGTTGGAGCCCCCATTATATTTGACCACGAGAGTGAAACTTTCATTGCTGATATTCTTGTTAAATTCAAAATCGAGGCGGTGGATCTCCGGTTCAGGATTTACATTTTCGCTGACATTTTTTTTGCACGAGGCATACTTATGGCCACCAAGATAAACCACATACCCATAATCACGATTGCCGTAAGCATAACCGCCTACGTAGTAGTCCCATCCAGTATTGTCTATTGTAAAACGGGTTACCGTCTCCCTGTAAGCGCTGGGATTACTCACTGTAACTTTATCTTCGTCCCAATTACTTGGTGGGTCGCCGACGTTAGAGTACGGGTCGCCATATACATAGGGGCGCCAGTTGTGCAGATGACCGCCTTCAGGCACAAACAGAAAGTCGCCGATCTGAGAGTAGGGAAGAGACTTATCGTTATAGATTATATCCTCCGCTTTATTGGTACCGCCGTTATGACCAAAACCCTTGGTGCTGAGAAAGCGGCCGTTTTTGCTGTGTTCGAACGTTTCAATGGAAGCACATTCGGCAAGCATGCCCTTCCCGGCCAGGAGGAATTTTTTTATATTGGCAACAATTTCTTCCACGTCGGAAACGCCATCTCCATCCGCGTCTTCTGAATAGCTATTATAACCCTCCCAGTGTGGTGCCCAGAGAAAATCATAATCTTTTAGTTGCAGAATACCGTCCCTGATTTGATTTGGCGTCACTACCTCATAGATATCCGTACAGATGCCGGCCAGCCGCAGATAGGATTCCAGAATGGCGGCGTTGCCTCCTTTCTCGCTGCTGTCCATCAAGGCGATTTTTGGCAGTGCGCCCTCCATCTTTCGGTAGACAGGGGCTTTGAATGGCACTTGAGCTTCGTGCACCTCGACTGCTGCCCAGCCGTCCTGGTTGATAACCTCCTTGGCTTTCTCCGCATCTGAGCCGTCCACTATAAACGGGGCGCCGATATATGTAATTTTTTGGGGGTTGTCGCCAGGCTTAAAGGTAAGATTGGTGGTTCCGCCTTTATGGTCATAAAGTTTGACCACTGCCTTGTCTTTTTCCAGAGAGAGGTCCTCGATCACGACGTCAGTGCCGTTGATCTCGGTTTTTTCAGTGTTAATTACCCAGTATATCGAGACTCCGGCCTTCAGCAAGTATAAGGTCAGGCCGTATGCTTCCAGTATGCCCCCGTCTGTATCTGGTTGGTAAAAACTATCCATGGGGATGATAAGAGAACCAGCCGGAAAATTGTGTTCCACGGCCAGTGCCTGCAACGGCAAGCAGAGTAGTGAAACTAGCACCATTAGAATACGAATTTTGCTTCCCATAAGTTACATCTCCTTAAACTAGTTGGCCGGGGCCAGCACTTTTTGTTACCAGCGCTGGTTGGTTGCTGTCACCGCAGAGACTTCGTTTTTTGCCTGGCCCGTATTCTCTGCTCCGTAACGTTCCTGTGGGGCTTCATCTGCAGCACCAATGTAACGCACTCCTGCCTGGATTTTGGTCTGTGCGTTCTGGTATGAGGTTGCGGTGGAGATAAGAATAACGGTATTGTCAGTATCTACCAGTGGGTCACCGTCCAGGTCATTGTTGTCAACAACTCGCAGAGTATAGGTAGCGCCGTTTACATTACGCCCGTTAGGATTGAGCTTATCAATTACATCGTTTAAGGTGTTATTACCCCCATATGGCCCGACAAGATCCTTCCCGGCAAGGAGATTGTCCCAGTTGCCGCTATCGACACTTTTGAGAATGTAGAGCGCTGCACGGCCAGCTTCAATACCCGCGTCAGCGGCGCAGAAGACAGTTTTATACGTTTTATCACTTCCGGCTATTCGAGTTTCTACTCTACTGGTTTTATTGGCGGTTATGCCGATAATAAGAAGTAATGTCATTATCAAAAGGGCGACCACAAAGACAAAACCCCTTTCTTCTTTTTTAAACGATATTAAATTTTTCATCCTCTATTCTCCCTTCCCGATTAATTGTCCGCCTTAATGTAATCAATGGAGACGTGTCTTGATTTTCCGTGCCCTGTCCAGGTTACAATGACCCTTACGCTTTTGGTATTATTCATTGGCGAATTTGTCGCTACGTTCCAGGAGATGGTATATTTACTTTGGGTTCTCTGGTGATCTGCACTCGCCCCGATTTTGTCCAGGCCAGTGGTACCGTCACCGTGCGTATCGTTCAATAGTGGGTCGCTATATGGTAACGCCGCCAGCAACTCTATCTGGCCCGCGGCCAATACACTGGCTTCTGTGATGTCGCTGGCAATAGCGTTGCTCTTGACGGCGGTAGTCTGCATCCCGCCGACGGCCAGGATGCCAATGACGAGTATTGTCATGGCCATTAATGACTCTATCATGGAGAGACCTTTCTGACTTTCTTTATTCATAATCCACTAAAGCCCCATGTTCCGACATTGTACGAACGTGGTAAGAAGACGTCGACGGAATTTATCATTACGTGTTATGATTTGATTGCCGACCACGTACGTATTCGTGTTTAGAAAATCCGGGTCCTGCTCGCCTGTCTTGGTCAGGATCCAGATCCTGACCGCGCGTATCCGGTCAATGGCAACAGATGTGGTAGAATACTCCAGTTTACCATCGTTGTTCTTATCAATTGCCCATATAATATCATTGGAAGCGTTGGTTTCCAGTTCACCATCACGGTCGTCGTCATAGGCATAGGCCAGGACAAATGAGTCTATGTTTTCCGCCAGCAATTGCCGGCCGCTACCTCCGATTTTTCTTGCCAGATCAAGATTATTATCATTACCATAATCATATATGGAATAGGAGATAATTTCATTTGAGTCGACAGTGCCGTCGCCATCCAAATCAGTAGTAAATGTGATGGCGCTGAATCCTGAAGAGTTAAGGTTGCCGTTAAGGTCGTAGCGCCTGATATCTGTTATGCCAAATTTTCCGCTATTTTTTGGGTCATAGCCTGCCATCCTGGTCTCCCTGACCATTATGTCCATGGCCGCCCGCAGATCCTGCTGCATCTCAGCGACCTCTTCCTGGATGTGGTAGCTTTTGTGCTGCCATTGAAAAGCCGAGTATGTTGCGGTTAGGAGAATTCCGGATATAGCTATGACGACAAGAAGCTCTATCAGGGTGAAACCATTGTTTGATTTATCATGGTTGATTTTGTTCATTTTTTTACTTCAATAATTTTGATTTGAATTGTAGATCTGAATTGTTTCATTTATTCTCGAGAAGAGTGCAGTGAACTTCCACGTAGTCTCTGGTCCATTTTTAAACACGATCACTTATGCCGAAGCGATCCTCTATTGCTAAATTTACTTATGGTAATGGATTGGTTTCTATTCTTTTTTTCTATACTTCTAACTGGTTCGTTGTTTACGAAAATATTAAAAATTCAATTTGTAACTATTTCTAATCATTGTAATATTTATTTTTAGGGCAAAAATGTAACTAACGATTAGGTTTTAAGTGTTATGATTTTAAAAGGTTGTTAAGTTTATTAATCTAATATGTTTTTATTTACTTAGTACACATGTTTTATATTAAAAGTCAACTAAATCCTAAAAATGAGAGGATACTTGTTAGTTATTTATACTCATTAATGCCAGTTTAAAAGTTTTAGTAAAGGAAGGTAGTTAGTATTTAATTTTACTTGTTTGTATTTTTGTTTAAGTAATGCCAGAAGGTTGTAGTTTGTGAATAAGTTAGGCTGAAGGACTTGAAGTACCACTTAAAGATTTAAAAATTAGTTGGGACTTAAGCGGACATTAGTGATTATGACCAGAGCATGTCGCTAATTCGAGAGAAGTTGCGGCTGTCCACTTATTAGAGGAATGGGCGGGATGATGTGTTCTATCGAACCAGGATTTGTTTGTGCAAACTATGATGCTTTATTTTTTCGATTTTTGTTGATACACGTTTTATATTATATACGATGCCAGTCACCGCCAATAAGTGTATTTTTTTTACAAACTAGGGGAGTGTGACCGCGGTTAATCTTGCTCATATGATGTTTTTTGGCTATTTGCTGGTCAATAAAGAATTTGTGTAGGTTTGGAACATCTTAGGCGTTTTGTTCCCTAACCAGGCTATAAGCTTAGGCTCGAGTAAAATTTTATTGTTTCTAAATTGAGTGATTTTTTGTAGTGTAAAGTTTGAGATTGCCACGGACAGCTTTGCAGCCCTCGCAATGACAGAATAAACGCTAAATCATTGCGAGAAGCGTTAGTCTTGACGCAATTTTAGAGCTTGTAGCCGAACCTTTTTATCAACTTAATTTCCATGAGTTATTCTAGTCTTGGTTTCTTTCATGCTGGTACAAAGACTTGGACCCATCTAAAGCTTGCTTGTGGACAGAGCATAATGGGATATTTTGAGTAAACGAATAGTCTTTTAATTATACCTAAGTTGAGCGATTTTCACTCAATGGGTAGAGATTGCCACGGACAGCTTCGCTGCCCTCGCAATGACGAG
This sequence comes from Desulfovulcanus ferrireducens, assembly GCF_018704065.1. Lineage (NCBI taxonomy): Bacteria > Pseudomonadati > Thermodesulfobacteriota > Desulfovibrionia > Desulfovibrionales > Desulfonauticaceae > Desulfovulcanus > Desulfovulcanus ferrireducens. The sequence goes on from NZ_JAGUQP010000001.1 coordinate 155,824, forward strand.
CTCGCTCCTGTCATTGCGAGCGGAACAAAGTGTAGCGAAGCAATCTCAAAGTTTGAACTGCAAAATAATCGCTCAATTTAAACTATAGATAGTTATCGTAGGGCTCGCAAGATATTTATCTTTGTCGCCCCGATGCTCTGTCTTTCCGCAAGCAAAGTTCAAGATTGGGTTACCCAAGCCGTTTGTAATGCATTTCAGAAACCAAGACTTTCAATCAGCGGTTAAAATGGGGTTTGGCCGCAGATTCTTTACCCGTTGGGTGTAAATCGCTGGCTCAAAATGTAGTTTTGCTCCAATGTGTTTAATGTAAAACTAAGTTAAAAGTCATTCAACTTAGGTTGATATAAAAAAATCAACAAAGAAAAATTTTATATTCAGGAAAATAAAAGCATGGATACTAACAGTGCTGTTTTGCGTGGAGTTATTTTGGGCGGTTCTATTGGGTTAATAGCCGGGTGGACAGGTATGCACGCTGGCCGGGCTTTGGCTTTAGGAATTTTATGTGGCCTCCTGGCCGGACTTACCAAATTTTTTTTGGACAAAAAGAAAAATAAATAGTTGATTACGCCATAATAGACTAAACAGCTAGCTCAGGCTGTCTCCCTGACATCCATTATTTGGCTAGCATCTATAAAAATTTGCCTGTAATCGAGTGTGGATTGTTCTTGATCTCTTCAGGTGTTCCCTGGGCCACGATCTGGCCACCGTTTTCACCTCCTCCAGGGCCTAAATCAAGCACATAATCAGCGCATGCGACCACATCCAGGTTATGTTCAATAATGACAACAGAAGCCCCTTTATCCACCAGTTGATTTAAGACCTGGATCAGCTTGCCAACTTCATCCATATGCAGGCCTGTGGTCGGTTCATCCAGGATGTACAGCGTTCCGGGCAGGCTTCGTTTGCTAAGTTCTCTGGATAATTTTATGCGCTGGGCCTCACCGCCGGAGAGGGTGGTTGCGGCTTGCCCCAGTTTTAAATACTCCAGGCCGACCTGTTCCAGGATGCCTAATTTGCGTTCCAGGATGGAATAATGGCTGAAGAATTTTTTGGCCTGGCGCACTGTAAGGTCTAACACCTGGGCGATGTTCAGGCCTTTATATTCAATATCCAGTGTCTCACGATTGTACCTCTTGCCTTTACAGACTTCACAGGTAACAAAGACATCGGGCAGAAAATGCATTTCTACCCGGATTTGTCCGTCGCCCTGACAGGCTTCACATCGACCTCCTCGAACATTAAAGCTGAACCGGCCCGGTTTATATCCACGTTTCCTGGCTTCTTTGGTCCCGGCAAAAATTTTGCGAATTTCATCAAATATTTTGGTGTATGTAGCCGGATTGGACCTGGGTGTCCGGCCAATAGGTGTCTGGTCGATGGCAATGATCTTTTCAATCTTTTCCTGGCCTTCAATACCCTTGATAACTCCCGGGTTTTCTACCTTGATCCCTTTTGCCATAGCCAGGTGTTTATACAATGTGTCCATGACCAGAGAACTTTTACCAGAGCCTGAAACTCCGGTTACAACCACCAGACAGCCTAGAGGAATCTGGCAATCGATATTTTTCAAGTTATTGGTTTGAACGCCTTTGAGCACAAGATAATCCTTAGGTGTTCTTCTTGCCTGTGGCTTTTTGATTTTAAGCTCACCGCGCAGATATTTACCGGTCAGTGAATGTTCACACTTTAATAGTCCCTCTACATCCCCGCTGTAAACCAGATCTCCGCCCAGGGCTCCGGAACCGGGGCCAAGCTCCAGAACATGGTCTGCGGCCCTAATCGTTGATTCATCGTGTTCCACGACCAATACGGTATTGCCCCTGCTTTGGAGTTCGCGCAGCGTCCTGAGCAACCGGTAGTTGTCCCTGGGGTGCAGGCCAATGCTTGGCTCATCCAGGACATAGGTAACCCCGACCAGCCCCGAGCCCAATTGACTGGCAAGCCTTATCCTCTGTGCCTCGCCGCCGGACAGAGTGGACATGTTGCGCGACAGACTCAAGTAATCCAGGCCTACATTGACCAGAAATTCCAGCCTGTGTTTTAGCTCCCTGGTCAATGGGGCAGCGATCTTGTTTTGTACTCCGGAAAAATTCAGTTTTTTTAGCCATTCAAGTGCCCGGGCAATAGAGAGATTAGTGAAGTCAAAGATATTTAAGTCCTGGATATACACGGCCAGGGCTTCTGGTCTGAGCCTAGCCCCTTTACAATCCGGACACGGTCTTGTCTGCCGAAAACGAGCCAGTTCGTCCCGCCAGATGCGGCCCAGGTGATAGCCCTGTTCAAGCAAAACAATTACTCCCGGCCAGGATAGGGGAGCATGGCCGTAAAAAAGGGCATCCAATGCTTTTTGGGAAAATTTTTGCAATGGCGTATCCAGGGTAAAGCCAAACTCCCGGCCCAGTGGCTCAAGGCTTTGTATGTAGCGGTCAAAGATTTTTGGCCTTTTCCAGGGGATAATGGCCCCTTGAGCAAGGCTCAGCCCCTTGTTCGGTGCGATAAGGTCAGGTTCGAAGTAATCCACGCTGCCAAGACCAGAGCATGTGGGACAGGCACCCTGCGGGCTATTAAAAGAGAAAAGTTGTGGGCTGGGCCTGGGTAAAGATAGTTTGCACCTGGGACAAACAGCCTGGGTGGAAAGCAATATGTCTTCACCATCAACCAGGGAAAGAATCAGGCTGCCCTGACCATAGTTTAAGGCCAGTTCAACAGAATCCGCCAATCTTTTGCGTAAATCTTCTTTCATGACCAGGCGGTCCACCACCAGTTCAATGGTGTGGCGCTGGTTTTTATTTAACTCTGGCAAAGGGTCTAAAATGGTTATTTCTCCATTTATGCGTACGCGTACAAAACCCTGGCTTTTAAGTTTTTTTAGAAGCTCCTGATGGGTTCCTTTCTTGTTATTTACCAGAGGACTTAAGATGAGAAATTTCGTTTTTTCCGGCAAGTCTAAAATGCGGTCGATGATTTCATCACTGGTTTGCGCGGAGATGGGCTGATGGCACTTTGGGCAAAAGGGTGTGCCCAGGCGGGCAAAAAATACGCGCAAAAAATCATAAATTTCAGTTGTTGTCCCTACAGTGGAGCGGGGGTTCCGGGAAACGGTCTGCTGCTCTAAAGAAATGGCAGGGGAGAGGCCTTCAATTTTATCCACAAGGGGTTTGTCTAGTTGGGGCAAAAATTGACGAGCGTACGCAGACAGAGATTCCACGTATCTTCTTTGCCCTTCAGCATAGATAATATCAAAAGCCAGCGTTGACTTTCCTGAACCGGACGGGCCGCAGATGACCACCAGTTTATCCCTGGGGATGTCCAGAGTCAGGTTTTTGAGATTATGATGCCTGGCACCTTGAATATGGATGAATTTTGAGTCCATTTTTATTTTAAATGATGTTGTTGCTTGGAAAAAGGCTTATATTTTAGTTAGTTGGATAAAAGGTTGTTGGATTTAATCCCGTGTCCGTTCACCTGCTTCTATTCAAAAGCAAAGCATAGCTGCTCGTCAACTAATTTTAATAAATCTCCGATCAAGATTTTTCATCAAGTTTCTTCTAAAAAATTTGTGTGTGTTCGTATTGGGACATGGAGACTTTTGATGCAGGCCTGAGATGGGTATATCAAAAGGTGTCTCCTTATTTCGCCCAAGGAATTAAGTTTAACTTAATATTATCAATAAAAAAATAAAAAAGTTATAGTGTGAATGGGAGTAAATATTTTTTTAATTTATTGATATGGTTGAAGTTTTGAGGTTAAAGGATGTTTTTATGAGTGTTTGTTGACATTAGGTTAATGATTTGTAATTAAATAAAATAGAAATTAAAAATAAAGACATAAAAATAAGATATACAAAAAGATAACTTGGAAGAAGTACTTAATTGTACTCTCTCATTGAAGATGTTATTTGTTATTACTGCAATGGGTTGTGATATATATTTTTAGTATAATAGTGTTTAATTTTTAATATATAACAGCGAGAAGATATAGGAGTAAATGAATATGGATAGTAATTATTCTGTTACCATACCATGGAATGAAACGGTTGAGCTTCAGCAGGACAAAGAATACTGTATTGTATATGATAAGAAAAAACAAGAAACCTACAAGATTGGATTTCATGAATACAGGAAAATATATTCAATACCTGGACTTTATGAGTATCTTTTCTATGATAAGCTTAAATGTTGTTCACCCGAAAAGGTTTGTAGCTTTCTTGAACGTGCAATCAAAACTGAGTCTCTTGATATGATTGATCTTCATGTATTAGACCTCGGTGCGGGAAATGGAATGGTTGGAGAACAGTTGCGCAATGTAGGTGTCAAAACAGTATACGGACTTGATATAGAAAAACTAGCAGAAAAAGCGGTAAAAAGAGATCGTCCAACGGTATATAATGATTATTATGTGGCTGACCTAACCCACTTACCTCAATCTCTGCGTGATGAGCTCAACAAAAAAAGATTTAATTGTTTAGTTGCGGTTGCAGCCTTGGGATTCAGTGTTCCTCCTGAAGTGCTTATCCAAGGAATAAACCTGCTCTCGACTCCAGGATGGGTTGCTTTCAATATTAAGGAAGACTTCCTTTCAGGTGATGATTTAACCGGATTTTATTTTTTAATACGAAATATGATAGAAAATGATATTCTTGATGTTCGCTTACAAGAAAGATATCAGCATAGATTATCAATTCAGGGGAAACCGCTTTACTATATTGCTATAGTAGGAAAGAAAAAAGCGGATATCCCAACTGAATGGTTAAGTAAGTTTAAATTGTGTATGTAAATACCATTTAATGACCCTTTCAAATTACGATTTCACTGTCTGTCGGACGAAATAATAGAGCTATCTGAACAATTTCTGTACCAAAATCTGGTATGTTCAAAAATCAGAACAATTAGCAGATGCAAGCGGTTTTACAGACATAAACACTCTGGCCCAAATTTTTTTTGGGGTCATGAATATCATAATCTGCCAAGCCAAAATCCATCCCGGTTATTAGTCTGGGCATGATAACTCAAAAATAACCGGCGGTAATCCTCTGGTTTTTTGATTGTCAACTGAACCTCCTCAGACATATCCTCATGTTTGTTTTCAAAGCCAAGGTTGACCCCTTACTATACTTTGTGCCATGGTATCCCCTTTTGTTTATCTAACCCCGTTGTTATAGGCGGGAGGGCGCCTACGTTAGATAGTCTCAATCCAAAAAAATTTTCCTCCGTCATTCTGAGGGAGCATAAGTTCCGCTTTGGCGGTAATCTCTAAAGTTGAGAACGAGATTCTTCTTTTTAGAATGACATAATTAGAACTTCTAGCGGGTGTACCCAAGGAGGGATGATTTTGAACGAGTAATTATATCACTTGCTTAGAAGTTGAATGAATTGTGCAAATGTTATACTCTCCATTAAGGTCAACCTATTCAATAAACTGATTAAAAGGATTCAATGAACTCAAAAAACATTCTTTTAAAGCGAAACTCATATATTGTTAACGGTCAGGTTCAAGGTGTTGGATTCAGGCCTTTTGTGTATAAAATGGCCATGGATTTAAACCTGACCGGAATGGTTAAGAATACTTCTGCCGGGGTACTTATCGAGGTTCAGGGCAGTGAAAGTCAGCTAAGCCAATTTGAATTTGCCTTGAAGCATAAGCTGCCCCCTCTGGCCAGAATTGTCCACCTGGAAAAAAAGGAGATCCCTCTTCACGATGACGAAACCCGGTTTGTCATTTTAAAAAGCGAAGGCGGTGAGGGACATCAGGTTTTGATAAGTCCGGATGTATGTATTTGTGATGATTGCCTGCAGGAAATCTTTGATCCTGAAGACCGGCGTTACATGTACCCCTTTACCAATTGCACCAATTGCGGGCCCAGGTTTACCATTACCCGTTCTATTCCCTATGATCGAGACAAGACCTCAATGGCCTGCTTTCCCATGTGTCCTCTATGCCAGAAAGAGTATGAGGATCCTTTAAACCGTCGTTTTCATGCCCAACCCAATGCCTGTTCAGAGTGCGGGCCCCATGTCTGGCTAATAGATAAGCAGGGAAAGACCTTGAGCAGTGAGAAGGAGGCGTTAGAAGAAACAGCCAGACTTTTGACCCAGGGGCGTGTTCTGGCCATAAAGGGGTTGGGCGGATTTCACCTGGCCTGTGATGCCACAAATGATACCGCGGTAAACTCCTTGCGCCAGAGAAAAAACAGGCCGGCCAAGCCTTTGGCGATTATGGTTCCGGACATAGCTACTGCCCGCCAGGTTGCCCATATTGATCCCCATGAAGAAGAACTCCTTCTGGGCCGGGAGCACCCCATAGTAGTTCTTAAGAAAAAATCAGATACTGCCTTAAGTCCATATCTGGCCCCGGATACCAATTACATTGGCCTTATGCTGCCTTACACGCCACTTCATTGTATTCTTCTTTTTTTGTATCAGAAATATATTGGAGCGGAGAAGTTGCCGGCCCTGGTAATGACATCGGGCAATTTCAGTTCTGAGCCTATTTCTTTAGGTAACCGGGAGGCTCTAAAGAGACTTTCAAAAATTGCCGATTACTTTCTTGTCCACAATAGAGATATTTTAATTCGCTGTGATGATTCGGTCGTTTATACCAGTGAGGGTAAAAGGCTTTTTTTCCGCAGGGCCAGGGGATATACTCCATCGCCTGTTTTTTTGGCCTCCGAAGGAGAGACAGTCCTTGGAGTTGGCCCGGAACTTAAAAACACCATTTGTCTAACCAAGGAAAACCAGGCCTTTGTTTCCCAGCACATTGGCGATTTAAAGAATCTGGAGACCTATGAATTTTTTCTGGAGAGCATTGCGCACTGGCAAAAAATTCTCCAGGTAAGTCCAAAAGCCATAGTTTGTGACCTTCATCCCGATTATTTAAGCACCAAATATGCACGTGAGCATGGCTTGCCGGTATATAGTTTGCAACATCACTTTGCCCATATTCATGCAGTCCTGGCAGAAAATAAGTTTTCAGGTCCTTGTCTTGGGCTGGCTCTTGACGGGACAGGGTATGGCGAGGACGGCACTTTATGGGGTGGTGAGCTTCTTCTGGTCGATAATGTTCGACTTTCCCATGCCAGGCTTGGTTGCTTCAGCCCAATTTCCTTGCCCGGCGGAGAAATGGCTATCCATGAGCCGTGGCGCATAGCTCGCAGTTTTCTCTATTCAATAGGGATAGATGAAAGCAGGGAGAAATTGCCATGGCTGAAGAGTTTTGCAAAGGCGGATCAAATTGTCATTCAAATGCTCTCAAAAGATATCAATTGTCCTAAATCTTCCAGTTGCGGCCGGTTTTTTGATGCAGTGGCAGCCCTTTTGGGTCTTAGGTTAAAAATAGATTATGAAGGACAGGCCGCTATTATTTTGGAGAGGGTGCAGGATTTTTCTGAGAAAGATTTTTATGAGGCAAAAATAAAAGAGAAAAATGGTCTTTTAGTGTTTGATACCGTAGAATTTATGGCCCAAATTGTTGATGACATGGAAAAAGGGTTGGATAAGGGTCGGATAAGCCGCAGGTTTCACCTGGGACTTATGCATGGTTTATGTAGCTGGGTAAAGAAGGCAAGTGCCAGGACAGACATTAAGCATGTGGCCTTAAGTGGCGGGGTAATGCAAAACCTGACCCTGCACAGGGAATTGCCAGAGATGCTAAAAAGGCAAGGACTAAAGCCTCTTATGCATAGAAAGGTTCCACCAAATGATGCTTGTATTTCTTTGGGACAGGCTGTTTATGGGCAAAAAATGTTAAAAGACTAAAAGGTTGGGTAAAAGGCGAGACTGGCTCGTTTCATCTTTTTTAACCCAGGACTCAGAATTCAGATGAGAAAGAATAAAAATGTTTTGGTCATAAATTTGACGCGATTTGGGGATCTTTTACAGACCCAGCCTGTTTTTACTGGTTACAAGAAAAAGGGATATGATGTCGCTCTGGTCTGTCTGGAAAATTTTGCCGGTGCAACCTGCCTGCTTCGGGATGTGGACCATGTTTTTCCCCTGCCCGGAGCCAGGCTACTTGCCCTGCTTGATAAATCATGGCCACAGGCCCTTAAAGAACTTCACTTGTGGGCAAGAAATATCGGCGATAATTTACCAATTAGCCTGGTTGTTAACTTGACACCCTCCATAAGCGCCCGTCTGCTTTCACGTTTATTTTCTGGTGTAAAAACTAGCGAAAGCGGCGAACCAAGCCGGAGCGTTGGTTTTGGTCTGGATGAACTTGGTTTTGGCTATTACTCCAATAATTGGGCAGCTTTTTTACAGGCATCCTCAAAAGCCAGAGGGTGTAGTCCCTTTAATCTTGTGGATATTCAGGTTCGCGCCGCAGAACTTGAGCCGGGAGACATTGTTTTTAAACTCAAAGACCCAGAGCCTGGAACAGTTAAAAAATGTCAACAAAACTTGAAAGGTCTGGCTCCTGAAGGAGCCAAGGGGTTTATTGGGTTTCAACTGGGAGCCAGTGATGACAAGCGGCGTTGGCCTGTTGCCCATTTTGTCCGCCTGGCTGAGTTGTTGTGGCCAAAGTTAAAACTTTCTCCTGTTCTGTTTGGGGCCGAGTCAGAGAAGGGCCTGGCTGACCGGTTCAAACAAATGAGCTCCGGGCCGTATATTGATCTGATTGGTCAGACAGATCTTGTGCATCTGGCCGGGTACTTGCGTCAGTGTAAGCTGTTGGTCACAAATGATACAGGAACCATGCACCTGGCAGCAGGTTTGAGTGTTCCTATCGTGGCTTTTTTTCTGGCTACTGCCCAGCCTTGGGATACCGGGCCTTATTTAGAAAATAGCCTATGTTTGGAGCCGAAAGTTTCTTGTCATCCCTGCTCTTTCGATCAGGTGTGTGAACATAAATTTAAATGCAGGAAAACTATTGGCCCGGAGGTTGTGTTCAAGGCTATTGAAAGTTTTTTAAATTCAAAGTGTTGGCCTGAAATTTTAGAACCAAGGGTTTTGGCCTGGAAAAGCATAAAGGAAAGTCACTTTATGGGGCTCGAGCAACTTGGAGATGATGTGCCGGATAGAGTCAAATGGATGCATTTGCAGCGTTACTTTTATGCTTCTTTTTTGGATAATAGACTTTGTCTGTCTCCGGATAGAAAATTTTTTCCTGGCTCTGAATTTGGCCAGAAACTGATTGAGGATATTGTAAGGATAAACTCGCTTCTTGAATTACTGGTTCAGCAGGCCAGAGTATTACAACAAAGCCGGGTAAAGACTTTACAGCATAAGTTCATGCAGACCTGGCAGAGACTTGGACAATTATTTGAAAAAAATAAATATTTTTCTGTGCTTGGTTTGCTCTGGACTTATCAGTCCCAGGAGGCAGGCAAGAATCTGGATGCGTTTGTCCGCCTCTGTTCTAATTACTCAACTCTGTTAACGAGCATGCTTAATTTTTTTTCTGTTGACCGTGGCACGTAAATTGAATTAAATTTAAGAAAATACCACTGTTAAGCCAGGAGGGGAAAAATGATTATAATTGATGGCCAAAGAAGTGACTTAAGCGTAAAAAATTTTGATAATCTGGAAGATTTATTGGTTAAGCTCATGGAAGATGAACAGATGAATGATCGCGTTGTCACAGATGTTTTAGTCAATGATGAAGCTTTTTCAGAAATTTATCCTCATCAAGCTGAGGATGTAGGCGCAGAGGAAATTGAAAAGGTAGAAATCAAGACTGTGCCCATAAGTGAGATGGCCGTGAATATTACTCGCGAACTATATAAGGTGATTAATCTTATGGGTAAGGGTGGTCGTGAAATTGCCAGTCTTTTTCGTCAGGCTGACGACATGGAAGCTCTGGATATGTATCAGGATTTACTGGAAGTGACCAGGGATTTTTTGGGTATGGTTGGAGTGTTGCGCACTGAGTTTAGGTTACAGGATATTCCTGAGTTTCAAAGCTCCTTAGACAAACTTTCCGAGCTTTTTTCTGAAATGATGGAAGTACAGGAAAATGAAGATTGGATACTGCTATCTGATTTAATCGAATATGAATTTTTGCCTTTAGTGGAAGAATGGAAGAAGATAGTTGCTTATTTGCAAGATGAAATCAAAAAAAATGCTAAGGCATAATATAATGAATAAGGCAAATGAATATTTTGAACAGGCGATTTGGTTAAGTCAGGAAGAAATCTCCTCTCTTCAAGATGAAAATGTGGAGCAAGCTCAAGAATTGGCCCAGAAAAGAGGGGAGGTGTTGGAGCGTTTTTTTGCGCAAAAGGATAGTTTTTCACAGGATGAATTTTTACAAAAATTAAAACAACTGCAAAGACTCCAAGGCCAGGTAGTGGCCACAGCCCGAGGGCTTCACGCAACTTTGCAAAAAGAGTTAATCAGAGTAAAAGGAGAAAGAAAAAGGTTTTCAGGCTATAAAAAGGCTACAAAAGTGACGCCAATCCATAGTTATTATGTGAGCAAGAGGGGATAATTAAACAAACATTGTTTAAGAAAAAGGCTATGTTTGTGGAGATTGAACCTTGACCAATTAAATATCAGATCACTTTCATTACAAATTCACGCCTTCCTGCCCAGGATAAAGTTGTCGGTAGATTGACACAGGATCTAATAGGCTAAGAAAAGTTAGTATGAAATGCCTATTAAAAAATCCGATTCAATCACCAACGGTGCTCCTGGGCTTCTTTTTTGAGTCTGTTGCCAAACCGTAGTTAAGAGGATAATTTTTCATAATCCTGATTTCTTTCATGCCGGTGCAAACGCCCGGACCCATCTATAATTTGCTTGCGGGCAGAGCATAGTGGGGCAATTAGGATAAATGAACATTCTTTTATTGTCGATACTTATGGCAAATAGTCCCGGATATTTAGCTTTGTCCACCCGATGCTCTGCTTATCCGCAAGCTTCGCCAAGATGTCTTACCCAGCCCTTTGCAATGCTTTCAATAAGCCAGGATTTCTAATCTGGTAGTCAAAATGGGGTTTGGCCACAGACTTTTTTATCTTTTTTGTTTGTACCCTACTTGACCCAGCAGTCCTTTCTTTTTAAGGAATCCTATAAAAAAATAAGCTAATTAATATTAAAACAGGTGAGATTATGTATATCAAGCTGATCCTTTACCTTTTGAGTATACAGATATTTTTTCTATCTAACCTATGGGCAGCGCAGAAAAAATTTAATCTGGTTTTAGTGCATAGTTATGCCAGCGACGATGTGTGCGGAAGGCCACAGTACGAAGGAATGCTAAAGGTATTAAGAAGATCAGAGCCTTATGAACAAATGCAGACTATAAACTTTTATATGGATACCAAAGCTACTTACACCACCAGAGAACAGATCAGAATGCAGGCTCAAAAGGCCTTGGAAATCATAGCCAAAAATAAACCAAATGTGGTGGTTACTTTTGATGATGCAGCCTTTGCTTATGTGGGATTGAAACTTGTGGGAGATCCTCGCATTTCCGTGGTGTTTACCGGGCTAAATGGTCAGCCTGAAGATTATGATCGACAAAGAGATTTCATGCTTACGCGAGCCAGGCCAGGTTATAATGTAACCGGGGTTTATGAAAAATTGTATATCCAGAAATCGGTCAATGTACTACAAAGTATTTGTCCGAGGGTGAAAAGGGTCATTGCTATTGTGGATTCTACCATTACTGGCAATGCCATAAAGAAGCAGATTGCATTGGAAACAAAAAATATTGATGTCGACTGGAAAACCATTCAAGTGGAATCCTATGAAGAATACCAAAATTTGGTATTAAAGATAAACAAGCAGCGTTTAGCTGATGCTCTTTATCCTGTGGCCCTATCTTTACCCAGTGCCCGGGGTCAGGTGACATTTAAAGAGATTTTCAGGTGGACGATCGAACATTCAAGGTTGCCAGATTTAGCTTTAAATTATTATTTTTGTCGTTTAGGCTTGTTTGGCGGAGCAGCAGTGGATTTTACTCAGATGGGTATGCAGGCAGGAGAAAAAGTGCTTTGTATTTTACAGGGGAAAAAGGCTGGTGATTTATCCATTGAAGATGCCAGGGAGTATGCGATAGTTTTCAATCGGGCTAGAGCCAGGATGCTAAAAGTAGAAATCCCTAAAGAAATTTTACTAGCAGGAGATGTAATATATGAAGATATTGCTTTATTGCCTTGAATTAAAAACTATAAGTTATTGTTAGGCTTGCAGATATGAATTTCAATCCTAAAGAATCATTAAAGGTAAAAATTTTTTTACCTTTTTTAGTGTTAATTTTTTTAGGTTTAGTCTATAATTTTATTTTTGTATATAGTTATAAGAAAATATTAAATATATACGTTGAGCAGAGTTTAGAGAATGATATAAAATATGTTAATGAAGTGTTGCGGACAGAACTGATTTCTTTTGAAGAGAAAGTAGAGCAGTTAACTAAAGACAATGTCCTAAAAGTTGTTTTGAAATTGGATTTACCTGGTTATGGCAAAAATTATTTTAAAGGTTTGACCGCTAACACTAAAATTTTGGGGTTAGTTATATATGATATAAACGGAAAAGAAAGATTTTCTACTTTAAATAGGGAATTTTATCTAGAGCTAAATAAAAATGAGTCAATAAGATTTGTCAACGTTAAAAATAAGATCCTAGCTTTGGTTACCAAAGCAGTAGTTTTCGATAACAACATTGTTGGTTATTTAGTTGCCTATACTCATTTTCCAAGAATAAGTAGAATTGAAAAATTATCTAGAAGCAGAGAGCATGGCCTTGCTTTTGGTTTAGATAACGAGGTAATATTATGTTCGAGCTGGATAAGAGAATATATCAATTCAATCAATTTAGAAAATAGTAATAAAGTGTCTAGGTATTCTTTCGATATTTTTTATTTTTTAGAAAAGGAAAATAAGAATTATGCTTTTCAAAAATTTAATTTTAAATATAAAGGAGCTCATTTAGTAGGATTAATTCTGCAGGAAATTAAGAAGATTAGAATCCCATTAAATAGATTATTAGAAATTTTTATTATGGGTTCATTGTTTTTAATTGTTTTGTTAATTTTTAGTCTTAGATCTCTGCAGAAAAAATTGTTTAAACCAATTGCTCAACTTTCCAAAATATCGCAGGAAATTAAAGAAGGTAAAAATATTGATTGGTATCATATAGACAATATTTATTCTTCACATGATGAGATTCATATTTTATATTTTAATTTTAAACAAATGGTGAAGAGTTTAAACGAGGCTATAGACAGGGCAGAGAAGGCTAACAAGATGAAGGATGTTTTTTTGGCAAATGTTAGCCATGAGATTCGTTCTCCAATTAATGCTGTTATGGGAGTAGCTCAGTTATTAGAAAGATCTGAATTAAGTTTGGAACAGAAAAAATACGTACGCATGATAAAAAATGCATCACAAGATTTGCTGAGGATTATCAATGATATTTTAGATGTCGCCAAAATGGAAGCTGAAGGTTTAGATATTAAAGTTGAAAATAATAATCTACATCAGTTAATCAATGAACTGGCCGAGATTTATCATCATCAAGCTGAAAATAAGGGGTTAAGATTTATAACAGATATAGAACCTGCCATACCTCAGTGGATGCTTTTCGACGAGACGCGTTTGAAACAAGTTTTGATGAATCTTTTATCAAATGCCATAAAATTTACCTCCAAAGGAGAAGTCAAACTCTCAGTTTCAGTTAAGGACAAAAAGGTTGGGGCTAATAACGAGGTTCTTGTTCGATTTTCCGTTCAGGATACGGGAGTGGGAATCCCCGAGGATAAGATCAATGATATTTTTTCTCCTTTTGTCCAGGCCAATCAAGGTTTAAACCGTGAACATGGTGGAACTGGTCTGGGCCTGACCATTGCCAATGAGTTGGTCAAAAGAATGGGTGGTAATGGTTTGAGTTGTTTGAGCAAAGAGGGGAAAGGGAGTACTTTTTGGTTTGTTTTGCCTATGCAACTAGGTAAAAGAGAAAAGGATTGGACCGAGACCCGGAAAATTGAAGGAGCAGGATTCAGCAAAATGCGTGTTTTAGTGGCTGATGATAGTCAAGAGAATTTGGAAGTAATGGAAGACGTTTTAAATATTTTAGGAGTACAGGAAGTACTATGTGTAAGCAACGGACAAGACGTTTTGGATCTGATTGAGCAGGATGAAAAGAGATTTGATGTTTTGATTTTAGACTTGGAGATGCCTGGTGTTGATGGATTAACGTGTGCACGAAAGCTTCGCCAGAAAGGAATTAATATTCCTATGATAGCTATGACTGGTCACGCCTTTGAGAGCTATAAAAAGAAGTGTTTTGAAAGTGGTATAGATTACTTTTTGACCAAACCCTTTAAGATAGAAGAGCTGCAGGGTATTTTAGCCAAAATTGTGGCTGGGAAGACACAAAAAGATAGTGATACTTAGGTGGTAGCTGGGTTGGTTGGTTTTGTTTGGTTCTCAGGACATACTATGTGATTTTCGGGAAATTTAAGTAAAAAATGGCGGAGAGGGTGGGATTCGAACCCACGTGCCCTGCCTTCACAGGACAAAGCGATTTCGAGTCGCCCCCGTTACGACCACTTTAATACTTTTTGCTTCAAATCAACAACTAATTAGAAAGATTACACTAATTTCAAGCTCATCACTTTTGTTGTGTTAAAAATTTGTATAAAATTTTATGTTCAACTAAAAGGCTTGTCAATCTGTCCTTTCCCTTTTCTTTAAGACTACCTGATGTATACCTGACGGTAAAACTGACATGAATACTGATGCTAGTCCTTCTTAAATCCCTACCTTTTTATATTCATAACCTAGTGAAATAATTAAATTTAAAAGATTATCGCCGGACTTCGAATCCGTAGGTCGCACGTTCGAATCGTGCAGGGCGGGCCAAAAATTTCAATAACTTACAACCCAAAAATAAAAGCTATGAAATTTAGGTGACGGGACTTTTGACGGGAGTTAAAGACGCCTTTTAGAGAGAAAGGAAAGGGAAAAACATTCCTTTAAAATTAAATTTAAAGTTATTTTTAAGTTTAATTTAAAGGAATTTTTTTGTCCTTAACTAATCATAAAGGAGTAATTAAATGCAAAATATTAGTTTCTCATCGCTTGGAGAAGTAAAGGACAAAGATTTACAAACTAAAATCAAGAAACAACTCGAACTTGAAGAGGAATCTATTACCTTAGGAGTTAAACGGTACAGAGATAAGCTTCAAGAAGCTAGAGAAAAGGGAAAGATTTAACTCAATTACAACCTGAGAATATTCTTTACTTTCTTATCTTTTCCCTGAGAAAGACAAAGTTCCTTTGATGGGAGTTTTAAGTTTCATCTTGGGTAGAAAAAGAAATACTAACAAAAAAACAATTATATAAATAATTACAGATAGTTATAAAACATTTTGTTGGTGCAAATCCTAATCTAAAAAAGGGTTCTTTGTGGACTGAAATTTATTAATAATTTTGAAGGGTTAATCAATAGGCGCACTACTAGGGAGGGCTGAAAAGGAAAGAACCCAAAAAAAGGAAAGGAAAACACTTATTATAAATATAATTATAAATATATAATAAATATATAATAAATATATAATTAAAAATATACCAGAAAAAAATACCAAGAAAGTTTTATTAAAAAAGAAAAAAGAAGATAATACCACCAAGAAGAAGATACCTAAAAATAAACTTTAGAATATATTTTAAAAAAACCTATGAAATAGAATTCTTTAAAAACTAACCTAAAAAAAGGATTTAGAATAAGTTTCTTAATTCCATTTCTGGTGATGGTCTTTATAAAAACCTAACTAAGAAAATCATAATCAAAGAGTAACGAAGACACGCTAAGGAGAATTATGGCAGAACAAGAAGTTTGGAAAGACGTCAAAGGCTTTGAGGGTCTTTATCAAATTTCAAATTTAGGAAGGCTTAAAAACCTTAAAACAGGTAAGTTCCTTAATCCTGGTTATAAAGTATGTCTCTATAAAAATAGAAAATGTAAGCAATACGCTTTCCACCGTTTAGTAGCTGACCACTTTGTCCCTAACCCTAAAAACCTTCCTATAGTTATCCATAAGAACTGTGATAGGTCAGATAACAGAGCCAGCAATCTTAAATGGATTGGCTATACGACTGAAAGATATTTTTGTAATCGTGAAGGTTATCGGGATAATCAAAGAGAGACTTAGTCTCGCTAAAGAGAGGTAAACATCTTTCTCTTTCTTAATAGATAGAAATTAAAATATTCTCCCCCTTATATAGGCTCAAAGAATGAAGTTTTTTATTTTGTTCTTTGAGCCTTTTTTATTATTTATTATTTTATTCTACTGTTAAAAAGAAAGGGGGAGTTAAAGATATATTACTAAAAAGATAAAACTATAAAAAACAAAGGGGGAGACAACATGAAAAGACTTACTCCATTACAAGCAATCAGGAAGCAGTGTTTAAGTTGTATGGGCGGTAGTTATAAATTTGTAGAAGAATGTCAAAATCAAGATTGTTCACTCTTTCCTTATCGTTTAGGTCGTATTGAACCTGGTACAGATAGACGGACACTAAAGGCTATCCACAATTATTGTCTTGATTGCTTAGGCAGTGTCAAAGAAGTTAAAGAGTGCCAAGGCAATGAACCTTATCTTGATAATGAGCCATGTTTCTTATGGTTGTTCAGACTGGGCACAAATCCAAACATAACTAAAGAGACACGGGAAAAGAGAAGAGCAATTGCTCAAAATCATAAATTTAAGCCTATGGACAAGCGAGTTTTTGTTCTAGAATGCTCGAAAATGGATTAACCTATAGTTTAGGTCATCTAAGTAGATTTTGAAGCAAAATAAAAGCAAAAAAGGGGGGTTTTATGTTTATTAAGGAAACTTCGTTTCTCTATAAAGAGAGGCTTAGTCTCGCTAAGAATTACCCCTATCTTTTCTATCTCTTCCCTTTCTTTATCCTTCTTCCCCCTTCTTTATTTGTTTCTTATTAGTAATTATTCCTATTTAGTGTCATTCCTCCCCTTCTGTCATTATTTCATAAGGGATACTATTACTTCTGAAATTTTTCATTGTAAATTGACCCAGTTTTTTCATGAAAATTGACCCACCAATGATAAGGAAGCCTCCTATCGTAGAGATAGGAGGGAAGAGAGGTGATAAGCATGGAAGACTGGGTAACCATTAGAAATTTGAAGAAAAAACGTCCTGATTTGGGCACGAGGAAAATTGCTGAGTTATTGGGAGTGTCCAGGAACACGGTAAGGCGGGCTTTAAGGTCGGACGAGTATCCCGTTTATAAGCGGGAAAGCAAGGTTAATAAAGACCTGGTGCCCTTTTTTGATTTTATTGGAGAATCTTATCTTATCAAAAAGCAGAAGATTAGTGTTATTATCAGCAACCTGAGGAGTAAAGGTTTTAAGGGCTCAGATAGCAGTGTTTATAGGTACATTAGAAACAATTTAAAGGTAGAGAGAGAATTGGGAAAAGCTAGAAGTTTCAAGCCTTATGAGACCTTGCCTGGCGAACAGATGCTTTATGACTGGTCTGAATACAGTGTTAATCTTGCCGGAAATTTTACCAAGATATATGTGCATATCACCATTCTTGGCCATAGTAGATACAGGACATACAATGCGACACTTTCTATTAAACAAGCAGACATTCTGGATGTGTTGGAAGAATCTTTTCATGAATTTGGCGGGGTATGTCAGAGAATTCAGGTAGATAATGCCAGAGTATTTGTTGATAACGCTTCGGTTAACAATTTTAAGTGGAATTTACGTTTTTTGAATTTTTGTGGGTTTTACGGAGTAAAGCCCACCCGCTCTCTTCCTGGCCATCCCTGGAGCAAGGGAAAAGTAGAGAATCCATTTTATTATCTTGAAAACCATTTTATCAATAACAGACGATTTGATTCCTTTGAGGATTTTTACGACAAGCTGAAAGAATTTCAACAGCAAGTAAATAACACTCTCCATAACTCCCTGAATAAAAAACCTTATGAAGCCTATTTGCTAGAAAAAGAGCATCTGTTTGAGTTACCTAAAACGAAATATGTTGGTTTTAAAGAAGAATTCCGTAAGGTGACCTCTGATTGTTTGATCTCGTATAATGGCAATCGTTATTCGGTTCCGCATTTATATGCCAGAAGTGAAGTATGGATAAAGCTTTATAAGGGAATATATCTACACATCTACTCTAAAATCAACAAGTTGATAGCGGTCCACAAACTCGCACCAGGTAAGGGCAAAGTAATCATAGATAAAAGCCATTATGAAGGATATAATTGCAAAGAATCTCGGGAGACCTTTGCTCTATCCGCAGCAAAATTAAAAAACAGATTTAATGACTATAACAGATTAGAAGACTTTATACTCGCTGTAAAATCACAGAAAAGATTAAATCCTGCCTATCATCTTTATCAAATAAGGCGTGTTTTTGAAGACTATTCAAAAGAAGACTGTATAACCTGTATGGAGGAATGTCTGAAATATAATGTCTTCAATTTTCATTTTGTAAAAGGCTACCTTGCCGATAAGGCGAAAATCAAACTGGATGTCTGCAATCATTCAATTAATGATGTTGTCTTTCCAAAAGTAAATGTTAAAAGACCATTATCGGAGTATAGCCTATGAAACTAGCAACAGACAATATCTCCAAAAGTATAAAAGAATATTGTAAACTTCTATCTTTGCCTGTTGTTGCTGACTGTTATGAAACAGAGGCAGAAAATGCTGTCAAAACCAAAAGCTCTTATCAAGAATATCTGTATAAAGTCCTTCAAAATCAGATAATTGTAAGAATGGACAACTCAATAAACGCAAAGATTAAAAAGGCAAAATTTCCATTTATTAAAACCATTGAAGAGTTTGATTTCAGTTTTCAGCCCAGTATAGACGAAAAACTTATTCGTGAACTGGCCAATCTGAATTTTCTGAGTCACGCAAAGAATATTATCTTTGTGGGGCCTCCTGGCGTAGGAAAAACACATCTGTCTGTAGCTATCGGCATCAAAGTGGCCAAAGCAAGAAAAAGAGTTCTGTTTTTTACCGCCGAAGAACTTATTAACCAGCTAATATCAGCTGAACTCTCCAAAAAATTGCCAACTTATATTGACTCCTTATCCAGAATAGACCTCTTAATCATAGACGAATTGGGCTACCTTGAAATAGGCAAACACGCTGCCTCTCTATTCTTTAAGCTCATTTCAAAAAGGTACGAAAAGACTTCAACCATAGTCACTACTAATAAACCCTTTGATGAATGGGGAGATATCTTCGGAGATGAAGTCGTAGCTGCCGCCATCCTTGATAGGCTGCTACACCACTCCTACCCCTTTCTTATTCAGGGTAAAAGTTACAGAGTGAAAGAGTTATTCGATAAAAAACAAAAATAATTTTTTTTGGTTAAATCTAAAGGTGGGTCAATTTTCGTGAAAAAAACGGGTCAATTTTCGTGAAAATTGACAACTTCAAAACCTTTGGTTTAGTGAAGTAGTGGTATCCCTTTTTTTCGTATTACTATTTTTATTTTATAACGCCAGTTGAGTTAATCTTCTAAAAAATTTGTAATACCATTTCATTTCCTCTTTTTGTTTCCTTAAAGAGTGACGAAGTCACGCTATGATTATCTTCTCTCTATTTTTTTGGTACAAAAATTTGAGACACCATTAAGCTATTCCTTCGCCTGTAACTTCCCCCCATGCCCCTAGTATTTACCTTATAAGCTAAGGCAAGTCTTTAACTCTATTTTAAAAGGTACTAAAGCCCTTCCTTTTTATTGTCAATTATCAAGATAGGATACACAACAGACAAAGAGTTAGGTAATAAAAATCTTTATCTCTTTTTTTCTTATCTATTTTTTTTTGATTAGCTATACGCTAGTATTTAACTATTCATTAAATTAAATCCTTGACTAAATCTAAAAAAAGTAGTTTATACTAACTCCATAGTGTAAAAGTTAATTTGATAACATTAACATGGGAGGTATTATCATGGAGAATGTATTGCTTATAGTAGAAAGTAAAGAGTTAGAAATCTGGCATGACGTTCATTTTTACTTTGAAGAAAATGAGTCTAAGGCATTTTATAAAGAATGGAAGAACATTCAAGATAAAGAAGTTGAAGGAAGGATAAAAGACTTAATCATAAAAGCTAAAGAATTGATTGGGCTAGCTGAAGAATTATCAAAAGACTTAAAGAATGACGAATTCATCACGCTAAAGAGAAATGAAGTTTTCTTAAGTAAATAAAACTTTTGTCTGGAAATCTTCATAGTGAAACGAAGTTTCTCTTTAGCGAGACAATAGTCTCTCTCTTTTAGGTCAGGTAAGAATACCTGGCCTTTTTTATTAGCGAGACGAAGTCTCTCTCTAAATAATTAACTTGCTAACTTTCATGGGAAAGTTAACCAGTTTGATTTCATAATAAATAAAACAAAATCAATGTGTTAAATGTAAAAATAAGAAAATTTTAAAAATCATTCCTTGACATCTTGTTAAGTTTTAACTACATGAGCTTGGAAACTTAACAAGTTTACAGGGGAGGGATAAAATGAGAAAAGGCAATCCTAATCACCCAAAGAAAGGTAGTTCAATCAAGGTAGAACCTATCAGAAACATAAAAGACATTAAGGCTATTAAAAAGCTCTTAGAAAATAAGCCTAGAGATTATTGTTTATTCACTCTTGGGATAAATACCAATCTCAGAGCTTCAGACTTATTAAGAATTACTGCTGGCCAGGTTAAAGATTTAAAGCCTGGTGATGAAATAGAGATTAAAGAAAAGAAAACAGGAAAGTTTAGACGTATCACCCTAAATAAGGCTTGTATCAAGGCAATTCAAAAACTGTTAAAATCAAGACAATATGAAGACCATGAACCATTATTCATAGGTCAAAGAGGGCCATTAACTGTTCCTTCTGTTACAAGACTAGTTAAAAGCTGGTGCAAAGCAATTAACTTGAAGGGCAATTATGGGAGTCATACGTTGAGAAAGACCTTTGGCTATCAGCAAAGAGTTAGGTTTAATGTTCCTCTTCCTTTACTGATGGAAACCTTCAACCACTCCAGCCAAAAGGAAACTTTAAATTACCTTTGTATCCAAGAAGAAGAAATAAAGTCTATTTATGAAAATGAAATTTAATCAGTTTTAAATGCTACAATTTACTAGAACAACTGGAGAAGGTAGCCATGCTTCTAATTACAAAAAACTTGTCAGTACCTAAAGACTTAAGAGGTTTTGCTAAATACTCTTTTGAGTTTATTGATGAGGTTTCTGACAGACTAGGTGGAATACAGCCCAAGCACCTTATTCCTTTGGGAGAGGCTGATTGGCCAGAGGATGTTAAAAACAAGATTGCCGAGATATTTAAGAAAATAGGCGTTCCAGACCCTATGAAACAAAAGCTGGTTGAGCCTTATGCTAGGGGATTTAAAGGAAAAGTTGGCAAATCTAAAGAATATAACTTTGAAGAAGTAAACTGGGAAATTGTTGTTTATTACTTTAAATGGGAAGCCGCTTGTTGGATAGGTGATTATGACGAGGCTGACAGAATAAAAGAAGAGTATTATAAAAAAGATTTTGAATATGACCCATTTTGGCACTATGGAGTTTATGGAGACCCTTTTGAAAGTTATTATTAACGAAAGCTAACAATCCTTTATGCTTTAGTAATCAAAGCAATGTTTTTGCCATTTTAATGCGCTAGAATATTTTAAAGTGAAATTTTAATACTTTATAGGCAAAGGCAATTTTTAAGTATTTTAGGCCAATTTAAAGCGATTTTTTAGCTAAATGAGCAATATGCTTTTCAAGGCCCACCTTCAAAATAACATCTTTTAGTAATATTTCAGGTTTAAATCTTTTAGCATAGTGTCCCATAGTTATATCTTTAACTGAATGTCCAACAACTTCTTTTAGCTTAGTATCATTAATACCTTTTTGTTTAGCTGTGTTTATAAATGTATGTCTGAAGCTATGGAATGTTTTATTTTCTTGAATATTCAATTTCTTTCTTAACCTGCCAAACCATTTAGTTATATAGTGGCCATATCTTCCTTCTATCTTTCTTAATTCAGGAAATAACCTGTCATGCTTAACTGATTTGATAAAATCAATAAAACCTAGTTCCTTTATTAAAAAAGGATGAATGGGCACTTTTCTTTCTGAGGCTAAGGTTTTTAATTTTTTCTCACCATTTGAATTTATATCTATAACCCAAATATCATCTATTTTTTTGATGTCCTCTTTGTGTAGCTGGGCAAGTTCTTCAAGCCTGGCCCCAGTCATTAAGGCTAATATTGGTATCCAATACATATAAGGCTTTCCAAAATTGCCATTAACATAATCTTCAAAATGGAAGATTTTATATAAATCTTCATCAGTAAAGGGTTGTCTCTTATCTTTTTTGTTTTTTTCTCTTAATTTTAAACCTTTTGCGTAATTTTCTTTCATATAACCATGTCTAACTGCATAGTTAAATAAGCTAGATGTATGGTCAAAAATTTTGTTTATTGTTGTAATATGTAGTTTTTCTTCATCTGGAATGTCCATTTGTATTATTTCTTTGATTGTTTTATTTTTGTATTTTTTATTTGTTTCTCTCTTTTTTGGTAGTTTAAGCAAAGTCTCTTTAAACTTATTCATTGTACTATGGTTGATTTGACTAGCCTTTATATCTCCTAAAACTTCAATCAAAATTTTCAAAATTTTAGGATTTTCTTTTAAACTTCTTTCACACCATGCATTTGTTCTTTTCTTTTCTGCTACATATTTATCAATCAACTTAGATAGTTTTATACTTTCAAACTCTTCTTGCTGTAAATTATCACTTGAATTAACTAGATTGTTTAAAAGTGCACCTAATTTAAACAGTAAAGAATTTTCATCAAGACTTACTTCTTCTTCAAGAGCAAATTTTAAAATGTCTTCACCTTTTTTATGAATACATTTTGCTAAATCTTCCATAGCGTCAGTACGTAAAAAACAATATGTTTCTTCTTCAATGTTATCTAAAGTCTTAATTCTCCTTATTGAAACCCTATATTCTTCGTCTTCTTCAAGAACTTTTTTAAAATATTTTTTCAAACTTTCATTTATTGTTTTTTTGTTTAATTCTTGATTTCTCAAAAATAAGACTTTCTTGCTTCTCAATTCTATGAATAAACGATGAACATAGCTGGCCATCAATCTAGCTCGATGTTTTGCAATAGATAAACTTCCAGTTCTTAAAGAATACCTTAGTTCTGTTTTACAGATAATAGGTCTTAAATCCTTAGGAATAACTAAACGGAAGCAATAAGAAGAGCTATTACGGATTAAATAAGAAGGGGATTTGGTAATAGAAGACATATTTCAGGCTCTTTGAAATTTTAATTTGTGTAAAATTTCTGTGTTGAGCCTGAAATTAGTGTTAGGCTAGGTTATTCGTTGTTGTAGTGATTTTCGGGAAATTTAAGTAAAAAATGGCGGAGAGGGTGGGATTCGAACCCACGTGCCCTGCCTTCACAGGACAAAGCGATTTCGAGTCGCCCCCGTTACGACCACTTCGGTA